>CAINVS010000674.1 GCA_903854205.1 uncultured Bacteroidota bacterium
AAAGTGTTGGTAGCATTGCAGCCTAATAAATTAATAGGCAGCATATGTGGGAAAACAAAACCAATAGTACAGAAACACCTGGCATTAAATTGCTAGAGGAAAGACTTGCAAAAGTTGAGCGGATCCTAAGCCAACTTGCTGAAGAAGTAAAAGAACCTAAGAAGGAAATGAAATACCTGGATGTTGCCAGTGCAGCAAAAATCCTGGGACTTTCTAGAGCACAAATGTACATCCTTATGAGAGACGGCAAACTGCCATATACTCATGTGGGACGGCAGCGTCGACTGATTTTATCAGACCTCGTAAGCTATGTCAAAAAAGGCTATCAGCCTGCTAGAAAATCCATCATTTAACCTTCTTAAAACTTTTATATGTCACTCAATAAAGATTCAATTCTTCAAGCAACGAACAACGGATTAAGTATTTTCAAGCATTTTCTTGGAAGTAAATTTTCAAAGGTTGGGAAATCCTTTAAAAGCCCATTCTATCAAGATTCTAAGGCATCATGCTATTTGTATTTTGATAAGAAATCGTCTATCTATAAGTTCAAAGATTTCGGGGATGCCGAATACAGTGGCGATTGCTTTTTCTTTGTCAGTAAAATTTTTGGATTAACCTGTGATGATCGGCAAGACTTTATCAAAATTCTTGAAATCATCGATAATGAATTAGGACTTTGCCTGGAGGATAACGACCAAAAGGTAAACCGAGTTGTTAGAGAAAATAAAGGCGAAGTTCAAAGAGCTTCCTCCCTACCTTCAATTCATGATGGATTTGAAACGGCGAAAACTAAACTACCAATTCAGACCAGGGAGTTCAATGAAACTGAAATTCAGTTTTGGGCACAGTACGGAATTAACAAAGAAATTTTAGATCGATTCAATGTATCGGCTATTGAGCGCTTTATTGGCATTGGCAAAGACGGCAAAGAATATGCAATGGGCAGCACCGTTGACCAACCTATGTTTGGTTATAACGGAAGACGGTACACTAAACTTTACCGACCATTTTCAAACTTGCGTTTTTTATACACAGGTGAAGTAACCGAAAGCTATGTTTTTGGATTTGACCAATTACCCATTCGTGGCGATGTGTTATTCATTACAGGCGGAGAGAAAGATGTGTTGAGTTTGGTATCCCATGGATTTCATGCCATTTGTTTCAACAGTGAAACAGCGCACATTCCAAAGAATTTAATCAGAGGCCTGGGATATAGATTCAAACACATCACCCTACTTTATGATGTTGATGAAACTGGAAAAGCTTCCATGGCAAAACTTACCAAAGATTTAAAAGAGTACCAGCTTAAAAGTTTATACCTGCCACTATCTGGAGAAAAAACGGAGAAAGACATTTCCGATTTCTTTCGCTTGAAACATTCGGCTGATGATTTAATGATGCTGTTTCGTGAGATGCTTGATCACTTGTACGAAGACACCATTGCAGTAATGAAGAGTTGTGAAATTGATTTTGAAAATCCACCCAAAGCACCCGAACCGCTTATTACCATTAACGATGTTACCATTGGAACACCTGGAAACATCGTTTGTGTAGCTGGTTCCGAAGGTAGCGGCAAGACAAATTATTTAGGTGGTATTTTATCAGGTGCAATCAAACCTGGTGAGATAGAAATCGACACCTTGGGAACCACCATTAAAGAAAATATTGAGCAACGAGCGGTTTTGCTATACGACACTGAGCAATCCGAATTTCAGTTGTATAAAAACTTGACTTACATTATTCGAAGGTCATCCCAAGAAAAGCCACCAACTTGTTTCAAGGCGTTTTGCTTAGTTGGTATTTCACGAAGTGAACGTATCAATTTAATCCTGGAATCTATGGATCGTTTCTTCTATGAGCATGGGGGAATTCACCTGGTGGTCATTGACGGTATCGCTGACTTACTTGGAGCTGTTAACGATGAAGAAAGCTCTGTGAAGCTAGTTGAGGAACTATTTCGAATGGCAGCCATTTACAATACAGTAATTATTTGTGTTTTACACCTTGCACCATCGGGTATGAAACTTCGCGGACACCTTGGATCCGAAGTTCAACGAAAGGCAGCTGGTATTTTATTGATTGAAAAAGATGACAATAACAATTGCAGTGTGGTAAAAGCATTAAAAGTGAGAGATGGTTCACCATTGGATGTACCAATGATGCAATTTGGCTGGAGCAAAACAGAAGGCCGACATGTTTATATGGGTGAGAAGAGCAAAGAAGATTCTGAAATCAGAAAAACAAGCGAGCTCAAAGATGTCGCCAGCGAAATTTTTAAGAATCGCGTTTACATAAGTAATCAAAACTTAATCAAGGCCATTATGGAAAGCATGGATGTGAAAGATAGAACAGCTAGATCTTATATAAAATTCATGCGGGATAATGAAATCATTGAGAAAAACCCCTCAAATGCCCTTGAATACTGTCTAGTTACCATGCCTTTCTAACGAAATTCGGAGTTTTTACTACGAAATTACCAGTTTTAGCCCCCCTTTTCTGGTAAAAGTCCTGCGGTTTTCCGTGGGACTTTCTTTTTTACCACGTGGTTCCGCAGTATTACTCATTTTGACCTCAAATGACAGAATATTTTTATAACATGGTGATGAGTAACAATATTTATTCCCTATTTTTGACCTTTATTGTACAAGTTTTAAAAAATACTATATGCTTGGAGCTAAATTAAAAGAATTACGAGAGATAAATGGTTACGTGCAAAGGCAAATTGCTGCTGAGCTGGAAGTAGATACTGCATACATAAGCAAAGTTGAAAATGATGAAAAACCATTAAGCAAAAGTCATTTAAAAAAAATAGCAAAACTTTTTAAAGTTGCTGAAAAAGAACTAGTTGTTATTTGGCTTGCAGACAAAATACTGAATACAATACATGATGAAGAAAATAAACAGCAAGCATTGCAACTTGCTTTAAATACATTAACCAAATCTTAAAATTATTTCATGAGTACAGATAGATTAGACCTCCAGTCTCCAGACTTGGTAAATAAAAACATAGAAATACTAGCTTCACTTTTCCCAAATTGTGTGACTTCAGGAATTGATGGCAAATCGATTGATTTTGATTTGCTCAAGCAGGAATTAAGTCATGTCATCGTTGAAGGGAATAAAGAGCGTTATCGAATTGAGTGGCCAGGTAAAAAAGAAGCTATTGTTACAGCAAACTTGCCAACAACAAAAACGCTGCGTCCTGTTCGAAAAGATTCTGTTGATTTTGACAACACTGAAAATATTTATATTGAAGGTGATAACCTTGAAGTATTAAAACTGCTACAAGAAAGTTATCTAGGCAAAATTAAAATGATATACATCGACCCTCCTTATAATACTGGGAAAGATTTTGTTTACAAAGATAACTTTGCAAAAGACACACAGGAAGAATTATTAGAAAGTGGTCAAAAAAATGAGTACAACGAACGACTTGTAGTAAACCCAGAAACAGCTGGAAGGTATCATTCGGATTGGTTAAGTATGATTTATCCACGACTCAAACTATCTAGAAATCTTTTGACAAAAGATGGAGTAATTTTTATTTCAATCGATGACAATGAAATTCATAATCTAAGAAAAGTTTGTGATGAGATTTTTGGGGAGCAGAATTTTATAGCTCAAGCTGTAAGAAAAAGAAGAGATAGTCAAGCGAATTTATCTAAAAACATTTCTCCTATTCATGAATATGTTGTTTTTTATAAAAAATCAGGTGATGAGGTTTTAAACAGAGTTGATGCTGATATCAATGAAAGTGATTATAAAAATCCAGACAATGACCCTAGAGGCCCATATGTTACAATGCCTTGTACAAATAAAGGAGGCGCAATTTATGAAGTAACTACACCAACGGGCAATATAATTTCCGATGAATGGAGATTTAAAAAAGAAACTTATGATAAATTAGTTGCAGAAAATAAATTAGTTTTTCCAAGAGGCGGAGAAGGTAAACCAAGATATAAGTTATTTCTTTCAGAGAAAAAGGAAATGGGGGTATTAGCGAATACTTGGTGGGATAATTTAGCTTCAAATCAAGAGGCAACAAGAGAAATAAAAACATTATTTGACAATTTAGTTTTTGATACCCCTAAGCCATTAGGGTTGTTAAATTATTGTTTTCAATTAGCAACTGATAAAAACTCAATTGTATTAGATTTTTTTGCTGGCTCTTGTTCAACCTCGCATGCTTTAATGAGTATGAATGCTAAAGATAATGGTAGTCGAAAATATATTATGGTTCAAGTACCAGAAATAACTGATGAAAAAAGTGAAGCATTTAAATCAGGTTATAAAAATATTTGTGAAATTGGCAAAGAACGTATTCGCAGAGCTGCAAAAAAAATAAAAGAGGAAACAAAAGCTGAAATTGATTATGGATTCCGTGTGTATCGTCTTGATGAAAGCAATATGCAGGATGTATATTATAAACCACAAGATTATACACAATCTTCTTTAGACTTATTTGCTGATAATGTTAAAGCAGATAGAACTTCTGACGATTTATTAGCTCAAGTAATGCTGGATTGGGGATTACCATTAAACTTGAAAATAGAAACAAAAGTCATTTGTGGAAAGCAAGTATTTAATGTTGCCGAAAATTCATTGTTCGCTTGTTTTGATAAGGGTATAGATGAGGATTTTGCTAAAGAATTGGCTTCTGAAAAGCCATTACGTGTAGTTTTTAAAGATAACGCCTTCAAAGACGACACTGCAAAAACTAATGTGAAACAATTATTAAAACAACTCAGTCCAAACACTGAAATGAAAGTGATATAATTATGAAACTTCAATTTAAAATACAAGACTTTCAACTTCAAGCTGTAAAAGCTGTGGTAGATTGTTTTCAAGGACAACCGCTAAAGTCAAATAAGTTTACACTTGAGCGCAGTAAGGATATTATTCGTAAAGCTAAAGAAGCGGCATCGGGAAGCACTCAGGTTTCAGTGTTTGAAACTGATGTACTTGAGGATATTGGATATCGTAATAGTACCGTTCATTTAGTCGATACACAAATATTGAAAAATATTCAAACGATTCAAGAAGCGAATGAAATTCATCAATCGCAAAATATTGAAAGACCTCTAGGTTGGAAAAGCGGTTATAATTTAACCGTAGAAATGGAAACAGGTACAGGTAAAACCTATACTTATATCCGCACTATGTATGAATTGCACAAACATTATGGTTGGAGTAAGTTTATTATAATAGTTCCAAGTATAGCTATTCGAGAAGGTGTTTATAAAACATTTGAAGATACTGAAGAACATTTCCTTCAGGATTATGGACACAAAATCAGTCCATTTATTTATAATTCTAGTAGACCACAAGACATTGAAAGTTTTGCATCAGATAGTAGAATAAGTGTTATGATTATTAACACCCAGGCATTTGCTGCTCGTGGTGAAGATTCTCGAAGAATACGACAAGAACTCGATCAGTTTGGAACAAGAAGACCAATAGACATTATTGCAGAAACTAATCCAATTATAATAATTGATGAACCTCAATCTGTTGATGGCCCAACTACACTTGCAAGCATGCAAGAATTTAAACCTTTGTTTACACTAAGGTATTCTGCAACACACCGTGTAGAATACAATAAAATTTATCGACTTGATGCACTTGATGCCTATAATAAAAAGCTGGTTAAGAAAATTCAAGTAAAAGGAATTAGTATAAAGGGACATACAGGACTTGACGGATATATTTATTTAGAACAAATCAAATTGAGTACATCAAAACCTCCTGTAGCTGTAATTGAAATCAATAAGCTTCAAGGAGACAATGTTGTTAGAAAAATATTTACAGTAGAGCAAGGTGCTAGTCTATACACACTCTCAGGAGAATTAGAAGCTTATAAAAATCAATTAGTGACGCTAATTGATGGTCAAAGAAATTGCATAGAGATAAATGGAAATGTAATTGAGGCAGGAACTGTAATAAACAATGAAGATGAATTAATCTTCCGAAGAATTCAAATTCGTGAAACAATACTTTCTCACATTCATAAGGAGAAGGTTTTATTTGATAAAGGAATTAAAGTTCTAAGTCTATTTTTTATCGACAGTGTAGAAAACTATCGAAAATACAATGAACAAGGCGATGACCTTCAAGGTGATTTTGCAATTATTTTTGAAGAAGAATACAAAAAAGTTATTGCTGAAAACGGACAATTATCACTTGGAGACGGTGAGCTGTTAAATGGCATTTCTCAAAATTATGCAGCTTATCTAAAGCGAGATATTGCATCTAATGTTCACCAGGGTTATTTCTCTATTGACAAAAAAGGGAAATCCGTTGACCCAACGGTAAAACGAGGTAGTGAAGATTCAGATGATATTTCTGCGTATGACCTTATCATGAAAAATAAGCAACGCTTATTAGATTTTAATGAACCTACGCGTTTTATTTTCTCTCACTCTGCATTAAAAGAAGGTTGGGATAATCCTAATGTTTTTCAAATTTGTGCTTTGAAAAATGCCGATGCCGCTAACCAAATGCGCAGAAGACAAGAGGTTGGTCGTGGTATGCGTTTGTGCGTAAATCAAAATGGTATTAGACAAGATTTTGATGCTATTGGTGATGAAGTGCATGAAATAAATAAGTTGACTGTAATTGCATCAGAGAGCTATGAATCATTTGCAAAAGGATTGCAAAGTGAAATAGCTGCTACATTGAAAGAGCGACCTCAAAAAGCAAATATTGAGTTCTTTGTTGGAAAAATGATTACGAATGAGCAAGGAGCTACGTTAAGAATTACTGATGATGATGCTCGTAAAATCAATAAAGTGTTATTCAAGAATGACCTTATTGATGACGATGATAAATTAACCCCAGCAGGAAAAGAACTTGTAGAACAAAATAATGTTCCTGTACCAGAACATTTAGAGGAATACAAAGATTCTATTACTAAAATCTTAAAATCAATTTACACTGGTGAAGGTATTAAACCTGAAAACGAACGCCAACAAATAGTACTGAAAACGAACGCCAACTTTGATAAGAAAGAGTTCCAAGATTTATGGAATAAAATCAGTTTCAAATCAATTTATGAAGTGAAGTTTGATACACCGAAACTTATTGAAGGAAGCAAGAATTCTATAAATGCCAATTTAATTATTGCAGACCGAATGTATCAAATTCGCACTGGTGAATTGAAAGAAGGAACCAAACAAGAATTAGTTGCAGGAACTGCTATGCATAATGAAGAAAGTCAATTGGTAAAAGTTGCAGTAATCAGTGATTCCAATACAGTTTATGATATTGTTGGAGAGATTGAACAATTAACGAACCTTACTAGACGAACTATTGTAGAAATTCTAAAATCAATTAAGGAAGAAAAATTTAACCTGATTAGTAAAAACCCTGAGGA
>CAINVS010000675.1 GCA_903854205.1 uncultured Bacteroidota bacterium
AAGTTTTTCTGAACAAAGGGAAGTGGTCCAAAGAAATACCCAAGCAATGTCAGGCCAAGTACCCAAATCACCCCACCGATAATATTGTATTGAATGAATTTGCTGTATTTCATGTCGCCAATACCGGCAACAAAAGGTGCAAAAGTTCTCACAATCGGCACAAAACGGGCAATAATAATTGTTTTGGGACCATGTTTTTCGTAAAAAACATGTGTCTGATCTATAAATTTCTGTTTTACCAATTGTCGGCCGCCAATTTTCATTTGCAGCATTCTCAATCCAACTTTTTTTCCAAGGAAATAGTTGAGCCCGTCTCCGGCTATTGCTGCTATAATCAGCAGTCCCAAAACGAGAAAGAGATTCAGATTCGCCGCTTCGCCCTGATCGTTCACCACACCTGCGCAGAAGGTACCGGCTGCAAACAGCAGGGAATCGCCGGGCAGGAATGGCATGACAACCAGACCTGTTTCCACAAAAATAATCAGAAACAAAATGACATAAATCCAAATGCCATATTCCAAAATCATGGTATGCAGATGATCATCCAAATGCAGGAAAAAATCTAAAATAGCGTGTAAAAATTCCATCGTAATAATTTTTAATTAACTTTTCTGCCTATACAAAGTGCTGCCTGATCCGACGCTCTGATTATTTAAAAAATTTAGCATTGAGTTCTTCCAGATATTCATCTGGATGATCGTTGTCATGAACAATTCTGGACAAAGCCCTGTTCAGTTCCGGACCCAGAAAAGCTTCTTTGTCGCTGTCGGCAATATCATCATAAGCGATGATCAGTTCCATTTTATTTTCATTGCAGGAATCCTCAATAAATAGTTTTAAGGCCTGCAGACAGGCAGCTTTCAAATTTTCCATTTTAATTGCTTGTTAACTTTTGTCCAAACTCCTTAAACATGACCAAATGCAGGTTGAAACCTAGCTCTCTGGGTGTTATAAAATTGAAGGATAAATTCCTATATTTTTTTCAAACAGCCAGTCTTAAATCTTCCTGAGTTTTCTTGATCCGGTCTTTAATCTTTGATCTTTAATCTAAGTTAGTTTAAATGCCAAAAGTCAAAAGTTGTCTTGGTGATAACTTTTGACTTTTGGTTTATCGGAACAAACTAAAACTAGTTGTTCTCTCCGGCATTGGGATCAATTCCCAAGTATTTTAAACTGAGTGCAGGGCTGTATTCCGAAGCATAATTTCCAACACGTGAAACCATTGCCAATGCCTCTTCTTTGTCCATACCGGTAGCTTCGCGGATCACTTTCAGCGCCAGCATGTTTTTGTAAATACCAAAAGACACACCGAACATGGAATAGTTTACCTCGAGGATTTCGCGATAAAATTCAACTGGAAGATCTTCAGGTGTTTCGAAAATTGGTGCAAGCACTTGAAAATAAACTTCATCTTCCTCTTCCAAATACCAACAGTCGATCCAAACTTCCTGATCGCCGCGCATTAGCGCCCAGGCACCAAATTCTTGTTCGTCACGGCAGCTGTTTGGATCTACGCCCAATTCAGTAATTGCTTCTTCTACAATTTTGTAGTAATCTTGAATGTTTGCCATTATTAGTAGAACTAAATATGTGAGTAATTTATTATCTTTCGACAAAGATAGGAATTTGTTAAATCTTTAGCTATGATAAAAGTCGAACATTTATTTAAATTTTTTAGCCTTAGTTCTGCGCAACAGAAAGAGTTGGGCATCAAAACAAAGGAATTATCTGCTCTTACAGACCTTAGTTTTTCATGTTCAGCAGGGAAAATACTGATGGTGTTGGGCAGCAAAAACTCCGGAAAATCTACACTTCTGGGCATTTTGGCCACAATATTAAAACCTGATAAGGGAAATGTTCAGCTCATGGGTTTGGATTTGAACACTCATGCTGCTGAAATCAGAAAACATGTTGGATTTTTTTCGGCCAATCAGCCATTTTTTGAATATCTGACGGTGGCAGAACAGTTGGAGTACAGCGCCGGGCTGAAAGGTATGACTGGGGGGATGATTTCGGATCGACTGCCTGTAATTTTGGAAAAATGGCATTTGGCGGCTATTAAAAACAAAAGGATTAGCTCTATTTCCGCTGCCGAAAAACTTTTGCTCGGTATTGCCCAATCAGTTGTTCATAATCCACGTTTGCTTTTGCTCGACGAGCCTGCACTTGGACTTGACCTCTTCAGCGCAAAGCCGGTTTTCGAATTGGTCGATTATGCCAAAAAGGATGGAATGACTGTTGTTTACGCTACCAATAATCTGAGCAAAACAGAACTGATAGGTGATGAGCTCATCGTATTGCATCAGGGCAGGCTTATCCATCATTCCTCAATCGTTGATTTCAGGAACCTTTCAGAAGATTCCCTTTCTGCCGCTTTTCTCAGCCTGCTGCATAAAGCACAGATTTAATTAATTATGTAAATAGTTAATCCGTACCAATCCCATGTTTCTAATCAAAAAAGAATATAAATCCATTTCGCGTCAAAGCCGCAGTTATTGGTTGCTCCTCATGGCTTTTCTCATTCCGTTTGGGCTATTTTATCTGTTGTTTGGATTTGCAGGTCTGACTATTCAGGATCAGCTGGAAGGCAGCAATAATAAGAAATTCAAGGTAGCCTGGATTGCCGAAGGAAATCAGGCAGCCGAGCTGCGCCGCAAATTGGAACTGCATCTGCAGGTCTCCCTAACAGACACTTTTGAGGTGGCGGATCTGCCCGAGGCATTGTCAAATGACAGTATCAGAGTAGGAATTGTTATTGGGGCCAATTTTGATTCTGCTGTGGCCAATCAGCAAAAAGCCAATATCACACTTTATTATAATGGCAACAGCAAAGGTCTGTCGATTGTGGAAAAAACCATTGCCAATTACCGCAAAGAAATTTCCCGAAAAAACATCAAGGACAGCAATCTGCCCGAGGGCATAGTCAGTCCAATAGAAGTGACCGAGCGCGACATGAGCAATATGCAGGAAATTATCAAAAATATTTCCGAAATAATGAACAGCTCTGTAGCTACATTAATTTCACTTTTGCTGCTTGTTTTTGGTGCTGTCGGTGCCCGAATGGGTTTGCGAAGCTTGTTTTGGGAGGAGGAAAAAAACGGACTCAATTACATGGCACAACATGCTGTTATACCCTACAGTAGAATTTATTTTGCAAAAATGTTCGTTGTTAGTTTCTTTTCCTGGATGATGATGCTGCTTGCCCTTTTTGGTTTTGCTTCGGCGCTGTCATTTGAACAGCAGGGTATTATGGAGGGGATCATGCTGCAATTGAGGGGTTTACTCAGTTGGAGCAGCTTCGTCTTGTTATTTATTACAGCAGTCCCATTGGCTTTGCTTTTCTGCGGATTTTGGGGATTTTTGGGCACCTGGACGAAAAAATATGCTTCTTTTGCCGCAAATGTCAGTATGCTTTTACTGATTATTCTTTTTCTTTTAGGTAGTTCTATAGAAATAAACCTGAACTTATTCTCTGCATTTATTCCCTTTCTTTCGGCTGTTTTAGTCTCAAAGGCATTGTTTTCAGGAGAATATAGTATGTTTTTACTGGCTGCTGCCTGGGGAGGATCATTGTTTTGGGCTCTGCTTTTTAATTATGTTGAAAATGGGATAAAGATATAATCTCATTATAGTTTATAAAAGGAATTCGATAATGCCTTGCAAACACGTTTTTGATGATGAA
>CAINVS010000676.1 GCA_903854205.1 uncultured Bacteroidota bacterium
ATTCTGGTTTTGGGGTGTAGAGTCGTACGGTCGTACAACTCTACGCCCCAAAAATGCATTGGTTCCGACTTGATTTTTTGTTACTTTTGTCTCGTCAGCTACTGACGAGACAAAAGTAAAAAAGAGCCCGCGGCAGCGTTATGCGATTTGAACTTGTTTCAACCCTCGATTGGCATTAGTATCACACAGATAAAGAGAGAGACAGAGAAACAGAGAAATTTAAGGCTGACAGCTATATGTGAAGTCTATTTGAGAAGATTCTTCATGTTTTTAATCAGTTCCATATCGGAAACGTATATTTCATTTTCTGAAATGTCCCTGCTGCCATTCATGAATAGGCCTGCTCTCCAATATTGCATTTCCGATTTAAGTGCTTTTTTTGCAGACAGATGGAATTCAGAGCATCCGATTTCTTTTTTGATTTGTACAATATTTTCTGGATTAATGCCTCCTCCGGGTAAAATAATGATTCTGCCTGCTGCCTGTTTTTGCAGTTTTTTAATTGTTTCCAAACCCTCGAGAACCGAATTTGCTCCTCCGGAGGTCAAAATACGCTGAGCCCCGCAGAAGATAATATCTTCCAGGGCTTCGCTCAGGTCACTGCAGCAGTCAAAAGCCCGATGAAAAGTAAAAGCCAGAGGAGCAGCTGCTTCTATCAGTTGAGAGGTCCGGTCACAGTCAACTGTTCCGTCTGCTTTCAAAATGCCTGATACAATGCCTTCTGCACCCAATTCTTTAGCCATCCGGATATCTTCCAGCATGACTTCAAATTCAGTTTCAGAATAAATAAAATCGCCTCCTCGGGGTCTTATGAGTACAAAAATTGGAATCTTTAATAACCCGCGCAGGACTTTAAGTAATCCGAATGATGGGGTAGTTCCACCTTCCCAAAGATTGTCGCAAAGCTCGATCCTGTCGGCTCCGGTAGCTTGGGCGTTTAGTGCTGATTGGAGATTGGCGCAGCAGATTTCGAGCATAGATAAGGATACTTGGTAGAGGGTACTAGGTAGAGAGATCAAGCACATTCAACACAGATTAGAATTGATTATTTACAAATGGTATAATTCCCCATATTTAGAACCATGATTTAATTACTCGTACCAAGTACTCTGTACCCTCTACTATGAACATTACTCCACAACCAGTTCATCCAAAAATAACCAACTCTTACTTCCTGCAGCATCGTGCCAATCGGGACATTCGCCTATAGATACTGCTTTCATTTTAATATAGCGGGCCTTTTTATTGGTTTTCAATTCAAATTCCTGAGATTTCTGCTCCTTGTCTTTAGGACCCGTTTTTGTATAAACAGTGCCGATGGAGCTGTATTTTTTTCCATCTGTTGAAATCAGAAATTCCACCTGTTTGGGAAAGAAAATCCAGGCATTATTATATTGTAAAAATCCGGCGGATAGTTTGCCAATGTCTGTCATTTTACCCAAATCGACGATGGATTCTATATCATAGCCCTGAGTGCCTTGCCAGCAGCCGTCTTTGAAATTAAAACTGCCCCTTTTGCCGTCCAGAATATTTCCTGCATAACTTTCGCTGATTTTATAATTGGTCCATACTTTATTGTATAATGCCAAATGCGGCTGCAGGATTTGTGTCAAACTGAAATCAATCGTTACATTACCCCTCTTGAATTGAACTTTTAAACTGTCTTTTTTGCTGAGCAAGAGCTGCTGACGATAAACCTGCAAGCTGTCTTTGCCCAAACGGTAAAGCGTTATGAGATTTTTATCATCAGTATTCAGTATAACTTTCAGTTTCCCGTTTTCTGCAGATGTTTGGATGCTGACGGGTATTCTTTCCAATCCATATTTTACGCCAAGTCTGTCAAGACATTCATAATATTTTGAAACCCGCTCACTGAATATTTTGAAGTCTCTTTTTTTAGGGGCTGACCAAAGCACTTCGGACATAGCCAGAATTCTGGGAAATACTTTTGAATCGATAGTTTCCTGAGGTGCGCGTTCTGTCCACATATTGCATTCACCGCCCCAAACGAGTTTTGCCTGTTTTTTGGAAAGTCCTTTTGGTATCGGATTGAATTCATAGACCTTTTGAAGGTCAATATCATTGAGCCCATAATCGAAATATGCATGAGAAGTGGGCGATACAATGGTAGGATGTCCCTGTTTTACTGCTTCGACGGCCCAATCAAAGCCATTCCAGCTTTGGACAATAGCGCCTTCCGCCAAACCACCCTGCATGATTTCGTCCCAGCCCAACATAAGACGGCCTTTTGACTGCAGGAAGCGGTTGATACGGCCAATAAAATAACTTTGCAGCGCATGTTCATCTTTCAGGCTATGGTCCTTCATTCTTTTCCGGCATTTCGGACATTTTTCCCAGCGGAATTTAGGTACCTCATCACCGCCGATATGAATATATTTGGAAGGGAAAAGTTCCAATACTTCTGTCAGTACATTTTCCAAAAAAGCATAGCTGCTGTCATTGCCTGCGCAATAGATTTCTTTGAAAACACCCCATTCTGTTTCTACCTGAAAAGGACCGCCGCTGCAGGATAGCTGCGGATAGGCTGCCAATGCAGCCTGCGCATGTCCAGGCAATTCTATTTCGGGCACTACCGTTACACCTCTTTCGGCCGCATAGGCTACTACTTCTTTAATATCTTCGTGAGAATAAAAACCGCCGTAACGGCCACCTTTACCGTCGCTTCTCCAAGCTCCTTTCTGCGTGAGCAGCGGGTATTTTTTTATTTCAATCCGCCAGCCCTGATCATCGGTCAAATGCCAGTGGAAGCGATTCATTTTATGCAGGGCCAGCAGGTCAATGTATCTTTTTACAAATTCTTTGTCCATAAAATGTCTGCAGCAATCCAAGAGCATACCGCGCCATTGGAATTGCGGTGAGTCATTGATCTCGAATGCAGGTAGCTGAGTTGCTGATCCTTTGTATTCGCGAAGTAAAATCTGTCTGAATGTCTGAATGCCATGCAAAAGGCCGTTTCGGGATGGCGCAAGGATAATCAGTTCTTTTTCCCGGCTCACCATCTTGTAGGCTTCGCTGCTGTCGGGGCCAATTCCTACGCTTAAAAATACCGAACCCTCTTCTGCTGCATTGCCCTGAACTGTTTCTGACTCAATGCCGGTAGTTTTTAGGTAAATGGCCAATAATGTAGCTTCCTGTTCCAGCTTTCCGTTGTAAATAATTTTGAGTCTGTTTCCGACACGGAATCCGTTGTCTGATGAATACTCAATGGAAAAGGGCTGTGGGATGATATATAGCTTTCTTCCAGACCGGAAAAATACTTCTTTACAGGAGCATAAAGTGATAAGAAAGAAAATTGTACTGTATAATATGAATCTCATGTCCGGGGTTTTGGGTTCCGGTTGCGAAGTTAATTCTTTTTATGTAATCCGGAAAACCCTTTTTTTATTTGAAACAGCTTTGTTTAATGCAAAAGCTGAAAAAAAATTTTATCTCAAAACACAGCCGTTCGATTTAATATTATTATGCAAATTTAAATTATATCGACAAATAATAAAGTAAAAATTAAAAAAACAAAATATAAAATCTAAATAATACAAATATTTGCCACTTTACAAAATAATATTTTGTTAAAAATTTGCTGGATTAAGAAACTCGTTATATCTTTGTATCAACAAATCAGAAAACGAATTCAAAATAACTTAACGATACTATAATTTATGAAACAGCTTATCACACTTGCCGCAATAATGTTCATCTTCGCTACAGCTGCAATTGCTCAGTCCGAAAAAACAATGATCAAATCTATCGCAGCTTCATCTGCAGTTGCTGCTCTTGAATTACCGGGTGAAGTTGTTGTTAAACATTGGGATAAAGATTTTATCCGTATCACTGTTACTGTAAGTTCAAATAACAGCAGTGAAGAAATTCTTAAAAAACTGATGGATTTTGGCCGTTATGACATCATTGCCAACAATAATAATGGTCAAATGACAATCAGCCTGCCAAAAATCAGCAATCATGTGTTTTTCAAAGGCGAGCAAATGAATGAGGTATTCAAATTTGAAGTACAGATTCCACAGGGCGTTGAAACATTCAATGTAGAACCAGCTATGTAATAGTTATTCACCTTCCTATATGGTTAAAAATTTTGTTTTTAACCCTTACATCAGAAAAGCCGCTCAGAAAACTAGACGGCTTTTTTTAATGTTTCTATTGTTATACGGTTTTTAATACGAATAGTAATTTAATTCATTCATTTGAGGTTTTTTATTTCCTAGATCAGATTGAAATACTCGATAATTTTATCGGTCATCTTTTCCCCAACCTGCACCTCTATTTCAGCTCTTGTCGCTTCTTTTAATTTTTTCACAGAACCGAAATGCGTCAGCAGTTTCTGTGCGGTTTTCTCACCAATACCGGGTATCTCGTTCAGTTCGGTTTTCGCCAGATTTTTTGAGCGCGTATCTCTGTGAAATGTGATTGCAAAGCGGTGTGCCTCGTCGCGGGCCTGCTGTATAACTTTGAGTGTATAAGATTTTTTGCTGAGCAAAATTGGCAAAGGATCCTCCGCAAAATAAATCTCCTCCAGCCTTTTGGCGATACCAATGACAGTAACCCGCTCAAAAATACCGAGAGCTTTCAGACTGTTCACAGCAGCACTCAACTGTCCCTTTCCGCCATCTATGATGATGAGCTGCGGCAGAGGCGTCCCTTCTTCCAACAATCGCTTGTAGCGGCGAAGTACCACCTCTTCCATTGTGGCAAAGTCATTAGGACCCTCCACTGTTTTTACATGATAGTGCCTGTAATCGCGTTTGGCAGGTTTGGCATTTTTAAAAACCACACAGGAAGAGACCGGATTTGTTCCTTGCAGATTCGAGTTGTCGAAACACTCAATATGGGTAGGCAATTCATCCAACTGTAAATCTTTTTTCATTAATTCCAGTATCTGTTCTGTCTGCGTCTTTTTCTCCAGTTTGGCCAAAGCCTGTTTTCTTTGCTGTTCCAGAAAATATTGCGCATTTTTTTCTGAAAGTTCCATCAGTTTTTTCTTATCACCGATTTGCGGAACAACAAATTTCACTTCCGACCAGGGCGAAACTAATTCAAAAGGGATCAGTACCTCTGTTGAGATACTCTGGAATTTTTCGCGAAGCACCTGAATGGCATATAGCAACAAGTCCTCTTTTTCTGAATCCAGATTCTGCAGCAATTCCAGCGTATAGGTGTTAATAATAGAACCCTCTGCTACTTTCAAGTAGTTCACATAAGCCATCTCTCCTTCATCATCGGTTGCAATACTGAATACATCGACATCCCGGATATTGGCATTCACCACCGTCGATCTGCCCTGATATTTCTCAATAGCGTCGAGCTGTATTTTAATTTCTGCTGCCTTTTCAAATTCCATTTCTTCGGCAAAATGCTGCATCTGTTCCTTTAAAAAACGCTTAACTGAGGCCAGGTGACCTTTCAGGATATTGCTCACCTGCTCAATTTTGGCATTGTATTCCGCTTCGCTTTCCAGCCCCACACAGGGCCCTTTGCAGTTTTTGATATGATATTCCAGGCAAACTTTGAACTTTCCCTGTTCGATATTATTCCGAAAAAGATTCAGGCTGCAGGTACGTAGTTTAAACAGTTCCTTTATCAGGTCAATAAGCGTGTACATGCGGCTTCGCGAGGGGTAGGGCCCAAAATATTTGGACCCGTCCTTCTCGATATTGTAAAGCACCATTACCCTGGGAAATGGTTCATTTTTGATGCAGATATAAGGATAGGGTCTCGAGTGTTTCAGAGCCACATTGTATCTTGGCTGATGCTTTTTGATGAGGGTAGATTCCAACAGCAGCGCATCCTGTTCGGTATCGACAATTGTATATTCAAGAATTACTGCAGATCGCACCATCATTCGGGTCTTTCGGCGCATATCTTTTTTTTCTCCAAAATAAGAGGCAATGCGCTTTTTTAAGCTCTTGGCCTTGCCTATATAAAGGATTTCCTCATCTGTGCCTATAAATCGGTAGATACCGGGCAGTTCGGGCAGTGAGGGGAGCAGGGCTTGGTAGTCAGCAGTGGTCATTTTTAGGTGGTCAAATTGTCAGAATGCAGATTGTTGCTTTGCGGAGCTCATCCGCAAGCGGAGTACGGTTCAGATTTGTAGAGAGTAAAGGGTAAAAAGTAATTTTTGAATCAGGCAGCAGGTTTATTGTCAGCAATAAGAAATAATACCTAAGGTCTATAATCCGCACAACTTGTCTCGTCACTTGTGACAAAATCATCACAACTTGTCTAGTCACTTGTGACAAGATCAACAGATCCGCATATCTTTAATAAAGCAAAGATAGCGAAAAGAAGTTTTTATAGTAAAATTTTGAATTCCTGAAGTCCATAACAAAGTTTCCAATCTTACAGTTTTATATGTACGGCCAATAAAGCCTCTTATCAGAGCAGCACTGCAGTGTCAGTGAATTTCGTCGTTATCGAAAACTAAATTGTGATTTTATTGATCTTGATTTCAAAATAGTGAACAGATTCGTAAATTTACAAAAACATGACATAATAAGAACCGAATCTAAAATGGGTACTTTCGAACGCTGTGTTAAAAAATATTTTTGAAAGTATTTTTGTCAAAAAAATTGCCTTTTGTACAGCAAAATCTATAAATTCGCTAAATTGCGCATGCCTTTATCCACAGAATCCCTAATAATCGGAACATTTTTCCGAAGTTAAACGAAAAAATTATGTCGCAGGAACCCGCAAAAAATAATAATACCATAAAATTGCTTACCATAATGGTAGTAGCTATTGCCGTTGTCATAATAGGCTATTGGCTATAGAAATGGATTTATTGGATTATGTATGGTATGATCTTTTTATTGATTATCATTCCTATGGTTATCAACAGAAAAATGGTCAGCAGAATTTATAATTACCTGAAGGATCTGTACAAAAAGAATAAGTTTTTGGGTGTCTTGGGCATCATTGGCGGTGTTGTAGGCTTTTTGCCATTCACGGCTTTCCTGATTGGTAAAACTATTTTGGGATATGTGTCACCAAACCTTTTTAAAAAGACCGAAAAACAAACGGCACCAATTGCCAACAGTTCGGCACCTACCAAGTTGGATGAAATAATGCCGGTGGAATTGGAAGAGCCAAAAGCTTTGGAAGATATTAATCTTACAAATGATTTGTTGAAGAATCATAATTCTAAGTTTCCGCCAACGGAGCAATAGTCATTGATCAGACTTCTATTTTTTTATAAAGAACATTAATAAACAGACAGAAAACTTGCATACCATCCGGTTATAGCAATGTAAACCCCTAATAGAACTGAAATTATCAGGATTGTAATTGTGTTGCTGAAATTATACTTTTTTCTCAATTCTTTCCCAAATGAAGGAATAAAGGCAGCTACTGAATTTGGCTCAAATACTTTTTTAAAACCAAGAAAGTATAGAATAAATAATGCATTGGTAATAATTACAAAAGGAATCAAATTTAGTGAAGCAGCAAGAACAGAGAACCATAATGTATATAATGTAGATAAGGCCGAGATATAAAACACAACTGAAATATGGTCTGACATTGTAACCGCTATTTTTTTTGTTGTAAACTGAATTATGATTAATTTCAATATAACTGTAATTAACGTAATAGGTACAAGATAGGTTGTCATTATAACTCCAGCAAATTGTGAATAGTATAAAAAATCAGCATCCTCCGATCCCGAAAGTTCGTTCAGCTGCTCTCCAAATCTTATCCCTGTGGCCTCCCAGTCAATAATAAAACTGTTCAATAAAATAAAATAGGTGCAGCAGGTCAAAAGATACCTGCTTGGATTTACATAAGTTTTATCACCCGACTTTATAGAAATTAGAACATCCGCCGGTTTACGGATCAGGTCAATGCTGGTTTTCAAAAATCCACTGTCATAACCCGAAGCATCTTTAAGTAAACCAATAAAGAATTCCCGGTTAAGTTTATGATTTTCCATAATATTATTTGAACCCTTTTTCAAAAAGCCGAATGTAACTGTTTTTGCGAAAGTTATCACTCATCTGGGTTAGGTAATTGAGAACAATAACTCTGGCTTCAAATAACAAAAAAGCGAAAGTTCAAATCGAACTTTCGCTTTTGTTGTTGTGGGATATTACAACTTTAAAGGGAGCGTCCCAGTAAGTGTGTAAGTAAAGAAAGTAGTTATTCTGGACATTTTTTGACCTCATTCAAAAAGGTCTAAAAAAATGTACGGAAATAACTTTTCTTTACACTTCAAACC
>CAINVS010000677.1 GCA_903854205.1 uncultured Bacteroidota bacterium
CATACCAAAGGAATGCAGATTTGATTGCATTATATTGTCAACTGGATATGGGTTTCGGTGCTTCATTTATTTGTAATTTCAAACCCTAAAAGGTTATTTTTGGGTATGAATTGTACTCGAAAATAATTATTATTCCGGAATTAATGTATGTTTTAAGTTTTATAATTCGAAATCTCCCAATCAACCAAAGTCAGAAAGATGCGTGGCTCCTACGAAATAGTCCACCACTGCGATATGGCCGTTAACGTTGAAAAAGGATTATCGTTTATACTAAAAGCAAGTTCAAAGATTTCTTTAATAAAAATGTAGCAATGCTATAAAACAAAGAAGCCACTCATTGAGTGGCTTTTGTTTTATTATTTTTCTTCCTTTAAACTGCCATCATAAATTGGCTTTAACATTTTTAGATTGCAATCATTTTTCATTTCAATCTTATCAAACTCAAAATATATTATGTCATTAATTAAATCATTGTTTAACGGATAATCATCTTTGCAATTTGTCTGTTTTATAAAATCAGCATCTGCAACTAATTCCCCTTTGTAATCATTGTAAATTTTAATTCTGTATGTTTTTTTTACAGTATCTATTTTTACTAATTCAAACCAAAAGCCTTCATCAACACCACCTTTCCAAATTGCATTTTGGGGAATATTATTTAGTCTTTGGGGTTCATCTTGATTTGGAACTCTTATACTAAACCAAAAAACTAAAATTCCTATTACAATAATTGAAATTATTAATAAAATAATTTTCATGTTTCGCTTCATAAAGATTATTTCTTTTTAGGTGTTTTCTTAGCATCACTTTCATCTCCTTTGCCCATTGTTGTTTTTTTGGTTTTGGGGTCATATTGAACTCTTGCATTCCCTTCTTCTTGGTATTCATCAACTATGTTTGTTGGTGTTGGATTACTTATACTTGGGTTATCTACTGTTGGGTCTTTGCAAATAACATCTGAAGCAAAAGTGCCACAATTATTTCCAGATAATGTATAAGGGTCTCTGTCTTTATTGTAGTCAGGATTTCCGGGATTACTTTCTTTTAATTTTTCTTGAGCATAATCATTCATTGCTTTAAATTGGTCGCTAATAATATATGCTCCTTCAATTTTTCCGCCTTGACCCGAATTTGCAGATATTTGACCCATAACTTTATTCAAACTTTCTTGTGTAGGTTTTCCATCCTCTCCAATTACTACATTTGATACAGCAACAGAACGAACTCTTCCTTTTGTTCCATCTTTTGTTGGATACCTACCATATTCATAGTATTTTGTAACACCTGTTTTGTTGTCAATTAGTAAAACTCCTGCATGACCTAATCCACCAACTTTGGGAGCTTTCCATTTTCCAACTTTTAATTCAGGGTCAATTTTGTAATCGGGGAACACTATTAAAATTGCATCTCTTCCATCTTTATCTACATAGATTAATGGGTTATTCATACAAAAAGCGTAAGGCGAAATACCAGGATATTTTGTAGCTAATGGGTCTAATGATAAAAACCCTCCTCCCAACCTTGGGTCTTGTATTCTTGCTTCAAAATTGTATGCGTTTCCTTCCCCATAAATCTCATTATCCATTTCCTTACCATTAAACCCGTATCTATAAGTTTCACTCGAAAACGTCCGTTCTTTCATCAGCATACCAAAGGGATGCTGATGTGATTGCATTCTAATTCCGACTGGATAAGGGTTACGGCGTTTCATTTATTTGTAATTTCAAACCCCAAAAGGTTATTTTTGGGTATGAATTGCACTCGCACATAATTATTATTTTCTCAGATGAGAAGAGATTTTATCTCTAAGGCATGTAAAGGTTCAAATTATTACAGAATTCAATATTATACATTTTGTTGGCTTGCTCAATTAAGTTAAGGATACAATCTAAATTATTTACACCCTCAAAGAAAACTATTTTATGTATTAACTAAATGATAATCATTTACTAATTACCATTTGTATGGGTCTATTTGTAATTTATTTAACTCCATCTCATCTTCTGGGCTTATTGCTTTCCTTAATTTCCCGTTTCGTTTCTTGAAATTCCTTACTGCAAACAAGTATGAACTATCTCCAAATAATTCAGAATACCCAAGAAAGTAAAGTTTAGTATCATAAAATTTAGTTTTATTAAATGTAAATAAAATACTATCTGTATAAAATGCATCACCATTATCCTTGATGTAGAATTGATGTTTCATCAGTTCTAATAATGTATCTTTCCCATTAGTGTATTGCCTTTTTAACAGCATTACTCCATTATCCCCCCCTACCATTATCTCCTTTATAGAAAATCTTCCCACCGTATCCGACAAATAATTATTTATTATATAAGGATACCGGACGTTATCGGTATAAATAAATATTTTCCCATTATTATTAATAAATGTATCCCTGAAATAGTAATCCTCCCGTAACTTCTCTTTCAATAATCCTGGAGTCATAAAACTACCTCTTACAACTGGTTGTGAAAAAACCACAAAAAAATTAAAGGTCAGTACTAAAGTTATTAAAGTTTTTTTCATTTTATCCTTTATCGGCAGACACGTAATCGTCAAAACTTTCATAGACATTGAGAATATCTCCCTTGTCATTAATTGTGACGTACTTGTTATTATTTCTATTCATTGTACTGATTATATGAGAACAATTCTCGTCACTAAAGTGGAAGATTTTTGATAGAAAATCTTTTATCATTCCAGTAAAATTAATTTCATCTAAAGTTGTCGTTGAAATATTCAGATGCCTGTTATCATGAATAGATATTGATAAATTTTCAGAAGCAAATTTTAAATTAAAAATATAAATTTCAGGCGGAAAAGTACTAAGAATATTCATCAAATCCGACAAGGAATTTATTTCATCAAAATCTTTTCTTTCCCAACTTTTATATGATTCGCCTTCACCTATTTCCAAAAAAAACTCAGAAAGATTGATCTTATCTATTTTGGGTAACAGAGCTAAGACTTTTTTCACATTAAATCCGTCACAAAAGAATACTATTTCTTTGTCGTGCTTTTCTAATAGTAAGCAGCATTTTCCTTCGAGATTCAACAGAGTACTTTCCATTTCTATTTTTTATTTATCATATCATAACCTGCTTCTCCTGCCGATTCACCTGCAAACCATCCGCCAATTCCACCAATTAACCCGCCTATCGCAGCACCTGGAATAGCACCAACTCCACCAAAAAAAGCTCCAACTGCAGCTCCCGCAGCAGCACCAGTTTCGGCACCCATATAAGCTCCTGCCCAGCCCCCAGCATTTTTAGCAACAGCTTTTGCCTTATTATCTGAAGTTGCAATATCGTAAACAGAACCAACAATAGCAACAGGTACCAGAATTTTATTTGCAAACTTAACGGTTTTTGTGGCGCCTTCCATAACAGCTGCCGCAGATGGGATTTTAATTTTAATCTCTGTAACTTCTCCAGGTGTAAAATGAGAATTGTAAGCGTTCTTATTGTAAAAAGCTTTTCCATCTTTTACACCACCCGCAAGTTCACCGTTTGCTTGTAATCTTTGCCCATCTTTATTATAAACGTGAAAATGATCTTTACCTTCCCAACCTTTTGCTCCTTCTTTTCCTTTGTCGAAAGCCAACATTTGTCCATCTGAATTTGTCCATCTTTGTGCATGTCCTCTATTTGCACCAGTACCTTCATCAACAGGAGACCACACTTTTGTATCAACTTTATCAGGGGATGTTGGAATAGTTAAAGGTTTTTCCTCACCCGGCCCTTCACCATTAACATCGATTAGCTTAATAGGATTGTCAGCAGCAAAACAATACGGTGACATCGCTGCAAATTCACTCATTTTAGGATCGATCTAATGTGCATAGACCGGTTAAATTGACCACCTGATACCGGCGCAAATTGACCACCGATTTTTCTGGCGAAGATTTTATAGTTCATTACTTCTTTGGGTCATAAAACAAAGGTATTATTTTTAAGTTTGTTTAAAGATTTTTTTTAGTTGGTTATGCGTTTTTTTCGAAGAGATTCTCCAGTGAGTTCAAGTCGGTGCGCATTGTGTATTATCCTATCTAAAATTGCATCTGCAA
>CAINVS010000678.1 GCA_903854205.1 uncultured Bacteroidota bacterium
CACGAATCAGTTCCTGACGGCGTTCATCGTCTTCCATCTCAGAAGCCTTATCAATTAGTTACGTTATTTAACTGTCAAACTCAAGAAATATTTCAGATTCAAACTGCAAGTTTTATTTTTTCTTTTTAAAGTGGTTTCCTCCGGGACCCTGTGGCCCCTGTTTTCCGCCTTGGTTGCCGCCCTGACCGGGACCACCCTGAGGCCCGCCCTGTCCGGGTCCGTTAGGACGTTTGAACCGATTATTATTGCCAGTATTGCCCTGTCCGCCCTGATTTGTTCCGAGTCCGCCTCCTTGCTGCCCTCCCTGATTGCCCTTATTGTAGGGTCCCGGTTTACGATGATGCAGATGTTTGCCGCTACCAATCTTTTTTTGCTGATTGGTGATACTGTTTCCACCACTTACTTTAGTTTGCGGCTGTATCAGGAAGTTGATATTTGCAGATTCTCCCAAATTGATTCTACCACGGCTGAGTGTGCGCATTTCCTGAGCCACAACATCATCACTGGCATTATCGCGATTCCAGTTTTTGTAGCACATTTTCATAAAAGCCCCGATGACACGAATCAGTTCCTGACGGCGTTCATCGTCTTCCATCTCAGAAGCCTTATCAATTAGTCTTTCGATACCTTTTCCATAATGTTTGAAACGGATCGTTCCTGTACTGTAAGGTACTTTATCAGGTTTTATTTTCTCCTTGCGGGCAGGTACATTCTCGGGGATATCAAGATCCAACTCATAATTGCAGATTTGCAGAATATGTGACCATATTTTGACTTTATAGTCATCTACATTGCGGTATGTGACCGGATACATTTCCAAAATCAGATCAACAATGCGTTCCATTGTAGCCTGACGCTGTTCCCGTATCGGCAGATCCTTTGTGAAAAGTATCATTTTCTGAAAATTGCGCCCGAATTCGCGCACAATAATGGGTTCCTTTCCTGTATGGTAATTTTGCATAAATGTTATAATCTTGGCAGAATAATATTATTCTACAGTAACTGATTTTGCCAGGTTGCGGGGCTGATCTACATTACATCCGCGCAGTACAGCAATATGATAGGCCAACAATTGCAATGGTATAACCGAAAGAAGTGGTGTCAAAGGCTCTTCAGTACTTGGAATTTCTATGAAATAATCGGCCATAGCTGCAATTTCTTTATCATTCTCTTTTACAATAGCCAATATTTTGCCTTTGCGCGCTTTTACTTCCTGAATATTGCTGATTACCTTATCGCGTGTACTGTCGTTAGTGGCAATAACCACTACCGGCATATTTTCATCAATAAGTGCAATCGGACCATGTTTCATTTCAGCCGCAGGATAACCTTCAGCATGAATATAAGAGATCTCTTTCAGTTTTAATGCACCTTCCAAAGCAACAGGAAAGTTATATCCGCGTCCCAAATAAAGTGCATTACTGGCATCTTTCCAAATTTCAGCAATACCTTTGATTTTGCTGTCATTTTCCAGCACTTTTCTGACCTTTGCAGGAATATTTTCCAATTCGTTCAATAACTGATAGTAGTAGGAGTTCGATATTGCTCCGCGCTTATGAGCCAATTGCAAAGCCATAAGGGTCAAAAGCGATAATTGACCGGTAAATGCCTTAGTTGAAGCCACACCGATTTCAGGTCCGGCATGAATATAGGAGCCGGCATCGGTCATACGGGCAATTGTGGAACCGACCACATTGCAGATTCCATAAACCAAGGCATCTTTTTCTTTGGCCAATTCGATGGCTGCGATAGTATCGGCTGTTTCTCCCGATTGAGAAATAGCCAGAATAACATCTCTGTTTGTGATGATGGGATTGCGGTAACGAAATTCGGATGCGTATTCAACTTCAACTCGAATTCTTGCCAAGTCTTCCAACAGATATTCACCAATAAGTCCGGCAATCCAGGAAGTACCGCAGGCCACTATGATAATGCGGTCAGCATTGATAATACGATTTTCAAATTCGTTGATACCGCCCAAAGTAATGATCCCCTGTTTGGCATTTAGACGTCCGCGCATTGAATCTGCAATCGTATCGGGCTGCTGATAGATTTCTTTGAGCATATAATGTTCGAAACCGCCTTTTTCAATAGACTCGATTTTCATTTCGAGATATTGTATGAATGGGGTCTGTACTTCGTTATCGATTGTTTTGATGACAAATTCACCATCTGCATAAGCAGTAAGAATTTCTTCATCATTCAGATAGACAACATTTTTGGTATATTCAATGATTGGAGAAGCATCGGATGCCAGGAAAAAGTCTTTATCATCACCTAGGCCCAAAACTAACGGACTTCCTTTGCGGGCAGCTACCAGTTTATTGGGTTCATCCTTATCCAAAATAACGATAGCATAAGCACCAACCACTTGAGACAAAGCCAAGCGGACTGCTTCATCAATAGGCAGTTTATCCTTTTTCTGTATTTCTTCAATCAGATGCACCAATACTTCCGTATCGGTCTCACTGCTAAAAGTATGGCCTTCTTTTTCGAGCATTTTTCTCAACGGGCCATAGTTTTCGATGATACCGTTGTGGATAATGGCCAGTTTGCCATTACCGGAAAGGTGCGGGTGAGCATTTACATGATTAGGTTCACCGTGAGTGGCCCAACGTGTATGTCCTATACCCCTTGTGCCTTTGGTGTCATTTCCTGCTGTAAATTCAAGCAGTTCTTTAACCTTTCCTTTGCGTTTATAAACTTTTAGTTCAGGAGAGTCCGTGTTTTCTAAAAGAGCTACACCTGCACTGTCATAACCCCTGTATTCGAGGCGTTGCAATCCTTTTATTAGAATAGGGTATGCTTCTTTATTGCCAATATAGGCTACTATTCCACACATAATTATAAAGGTAGTAAGGGATTGAAAAAAGACAAAACTAAAGTTTGACTTTAGTCTACTCGATTAATTTATTTTTGTGTAAGTCAGATATAATTTTGCCTTTAGATTGGCACTACGTTCATTGGCAATAAGCATTCTGCCGGAATCGGTTACAGATGCTGTTTGAATATAAACAGCTCTTTCGTCTGTTTCGTTATCAACAAGACGTTGAAAAAACATAGAAAGATTCATTCTGAAGTATCTGCGGTCACCGTCGTACTTCATGGTGCCTCCATAAATCAGGTATGGATTTAAAGAATTTCTGTTTATGGAATTTGTAATATCATCAATCAGCAGATATTCTCCTGCTGTTGTTTTTTCGAGGCAGAAAAGCTGTATAGGGCTTTTATAGTTTCTGTCTTCATCACCTGCGGGATAGATAAAAAGTTCGGCTTTATTAATGATAACTTTCCCCAAATTGTCTAAATTCGGAAAATTTAATCTTACGCCAACTCCGTTTAGCCCTTGAAGGTAAACAACTGTATCCTGAGGATTATTTTCAAGCACTCTGGTTCCTGAATAATTGTGTTCCATGCTCAGAACCGATTCTGCATCAGTATCGGTCAGATAATCGTAAGAGCGTGCAACTCCGGAGGAATCGGTGTAATACATCGTTAATTTTGTCAATGCACCTGTAGGCAAAAATCTGATTAGTGCAGAATTTGTAATGCCTGCTTTGGGTTTAATACAAAGCCCTTTGAGCGTATTTTTGAAAACTGTATTATTCTCATAAATTGCAGAATCCGGGGTCAGTAATTCAAGGCCCAATGCATCATTTAACCGTATGCGGAGGTGCGGTCGGCGCATAGCTCCCTGAATATAAATACTGTCAAAAATTTTTGGCGTAAATGTATGGGTTGCCATCAGGTCACCCAATGCAAAATCAGCATTAGAAAAATAATCTTCATCCGGTGTAATAGACTCTGCCATGCGGTAGACCTCCCAAGTCTGCTGTTCAAAATCGCTAAAGTCACCACCATAATGGCCTACAGAATCATATTGCAGCGTCAGCACCAATGAATCAAGTGTGGCATTGGGAAAAGTGGCATTGGTTGTTGTGAGACGGAAATTCGTATAGATTTGGGAACTCACTTTACCGAATATCGGATCTATATAGGTACCGCAAAGCCAACGGCTACGGCTGTCTGTTTGCAATGGATCGGTTAAGACCGTTGACATACTCAAGGACAGGGTATCTGTAAAGAATAATTCGGATGGGTTGGTTTCTACCAATGAGAGGCCCAAATCACTCGGTTTGCTGCAACCGAAAAGAGAAAGAAGCCCTGCTGTCATTACTGACAGCAGGGTTTCGAAACGATATTGCATATGTTATTTATCGGTACAATTTTTAATAAAATCGGCTTTCATTTGCATTATGCTTATTAAAACGTAGAATCGCAGGAAAAAGCAAGTAATGATCTTCTAAATTTTTAATTAAACACTTTGTTCCGCCTGAAGCATCAAGTTATTGAAAAAATTGATGTATTGTGACCAATCTCCATCTTTGAGATCATCTTTAGGGCCGAGGAAAGGAATATTTGTAGTCCAATCAAAATCGCCTTTTGAAATGATAACCGCATCTGAAAAGTGTGCAGCACCGCGGTGCAGATCTACAAGTTCTCCATATTTATATGAAACAATTGAATCTTCTGTCAATTGGTTGCTTAAAGATTTAGTGCTGAATGAAGACGCCTCTGAAGGTGCAACACCTTCGGCATCGGGGTAAACCGAATAAATAAAACGGGCATTTTGGAAAATAGGCTCGTTTTTGTAATGATTTTTCAAATAAGCAGGAAGCAGACTTGTCATCCAACCGTGGCAATGAATCAGATCGGGTGCCCAACCAAATTTTTTCACAGTTTCAATCACTCCTTTGCAGAAGAAAATCATTCTATCCATGTTATCTTCAAAAGGTTTGCCGTCATTATCGGTAAACATTTTCTTGCGCTTAAAGAACTCGTCGTTGTCTAAGAAATAAATCTGCATACGGGTTCCCGGCAAGGATGCTACCTTGATTATGAGCGGATAATCTTCATCGTCAACTGTGATGTTCATTCCCGAGAGGCGCACTACCTCGTGAAGACGGTGTCTGCGTTCATTGATACAGCCGAATCGGGGCATGAGGATACGAACCTCCATGCCATTATCCTGCATATATTGTGAATAGGTATGTGCAATTTCCTCTATTTCCGAAAGTGTTTCGGTAAAGGGCGTAAACTCTTGAGTAACGACTAAGATCCTCTTTTTGTCAGCCATGGACTTTGATATATAAGTTAGAAAATCATTTTCTAGAAAAGAACTTTATAAGTCTTGCAAAATTACAAAAAAAATCCGACTTTCCGCATTATTTTCCGCAATCCTTTTTATAATCTTATGCTTTTAAGGGGGTTGCAGTGCTGGTGAATTTTAAATATTGTGCTTTGTTTAATATAAATAAATAACAGTCAAGTAATTACAATAATATTTATTTTATTAAAATTACTATAAATTCCATTTAAAACCTTTCATAAATGCAGGTACTTACCAATAACCAAAGTTTGCAGGATGCTTTAAATACTTTTAGGAATGAGGGTAAAACTATTGGATTTGTACCCACAATGGGTGCACTGCATGAGGGGCATCTTACACTAATTGTGGAAGCCCTTCAGGAAAATGACATTGTCGTCTGTTCTATTTTTGTCAACCCTACCCAATTTAACGATCCGGAGGACTTAAAAAAATATCCGCGACCTATTGAACGCGACATGCAGATGCTTAAGTCTGTTGGTTGTCAGATTCTTTTTCTTCCGGAGGTCTCAGAAATTTATCCGTCCGATCTGCCAGAAGTTAATTTTGACCTTTATGGATTGGATCTGCCTATGGAAGGCGCCAAAAGACCCGGTCACTTCAAAGGTGTGGTTCAGGTAGTACATCGCCTTTTGGAAATAGTGAAGCCCGACAGTCTTTATATGGGTCAAAAAGATTTCCAACAGTATTCTATTATTGCACTGATGCTTCGACAAATGAAATCCAAGATTCGACTCGTTCGTGTGCCGATTGTACGCGAAGATGACGGCCTTGCCATGAGTTCACGCAATGTTCGCCTTAGTCCGGAAGGTCGGGCCAAAGCACCAATCATACACAAAGTGCTGAAAGAAGTTGAATATTATGTGGAAAGCCAACCTTTTCCCGATTCCAAAAAGGCCAAAGAACTGGCTTTGGAGCTGTTGAAAAAATACGGCATTGACAATATCGACTATTTTGAAATTGTTGATGGACATACACTGCAGGTACTTCAGTCATTTGATGCTTCGAACTTTGCTGTGGCCTGTACTGTTGTTGTTATTGATGGTGTCAGACTTTTGGACAATATCATATTATTCGAACGAAATTAAGCTATTTTTTCCTTGCTTAAACTGCCATCTATTAGAATTTAAATCAGTTATGGACAATATCGAAAAGGAAAAACTTGCAACAATAAGACTCATAGAGTCCTGGAACAATGATAACATCATCATTGCGCTGGAGATAATGAAAGGCAACAGGCAGTTAAAAACAGCTGTTAAGCAGCACTATGAGCCCATGCTCAAAGCGCTTTTCAAAAAAGCAGATTTGGATGTTTTTCAGAATTTCCCGCAAAAGCTGTCTGAGATTTTAAGAAGTTACAGCGACATACCATATTATGAATGCCTTGACAGAGCTCTCCCACTCGTTCCTATTTACAGACTCAACCTGAGCCATAGCAAGATTGAAGTTTTCCCTTGGTGGATTTTAAAAATGCCACAGTTGACAGAGATAAATTTGAGCAATAACGAAATTACGCTAATTCCCGATAATATTGATGAGCTTTACAATTTGGAAATGCTCAATCTCACCGGAAATAATATTCATACAATTCCGGATTCTGTCGGTAGGCTTTCAAAACTGGAAAAACTACAGCTTGATTTTAATAACATTGAAATAATTCCGGAAAGTATCGGCAATTTATCGAAGCTCACATGGCTTTGTTTGGAGGCAAATAAAATTGAAAGCCTGCCGAAATCACTAATGGGATTGAGCTCCTTATATTGGTTAAGCATAGAAAAAACGCCTTTAGGCGAGAAGCACAATGTACTGGGCGGTACTTATACCAATGTGAATGAATCTTTTTTTCAAAATCTTCTGAAATAATATGCAGGAACTTGAACAGCAAAAAGAAGCAATCATTAAACTTTTCGAGTCCTGGTTACCCGAAAATGCAATGATTGCCATAGAAATAATGAAGGGAAATCCAGAACTGAAGGAATTGGTCACAACGCACTACGAACCAATGACTGAAGCGATTTTTGAAAGTAAATCCCTTGATGTTTTTATAGACTTTCCTGCCAAACTTGCATTTCAAATAAAGCGGAATAAACAAATACCCTTTTTCCAATGTCTTGAATCTGTTTTCCAATTGGTTCCTTTAAATTACATCAGCCTGACATATTTAAAACTGCAAAAAATTCCATGGTGGATTTTCCTGATGCCACAATTGGAAGATGTAGATTTAAGTCATAACCTGATTGAAGAAATACCTGAGGAGATTTCAAATTTGTACAATTTGGAGAATTTGAAACTGAACCAAAACAAACTGAAGCGTCTGCCCCAAAATATTGGAAAGCTTAAAAAATTAACCAAACTACAGCTTGATTTTAATGATATTGAAGAATTGCCTGAAAGTATAGGGGATTTGGAATCATTGAATTGGCTTTGTTTGGAGCGCAATAAAATTGAATCTATACCCAAAACTGCTATCAAATTAAAATCGCTGTCCTGGCTCAGCATTGAAAAAACACCGCTCGGCAAAAAGAACAATATTAACAGCGGGATTTACACTTCCGTAGATAGACAGGAGTTTATTAACCTATTAAAATAAACTAAGCATACAAAATATTATTTAATGCTTATTTAAAGACTTTGGCTTAGCTATAACTATGGTACAATTCGAAAGATATATTTTAAATAATGGCCTGCGCCTATTGGTGCATCCCGATCCTACAAGTCCAATCGCCACAGTCTGCATTACCTATGATGTAGGTACAAAAGATGAAGACCCCGAACATACGGGTTTTGCGCATTTCTTTGAACACCTCATGTTTGCAGGATCTAAAAACGCATCAAATTTTGATGAGTATATACAGAACGCCGGCGGCGAAAACAATGCCTTTACCAATCAGGATATGACGGTTTATTATAATACTATTCCTTTGGTCAACTTGGATATTGCACTTTGGCTGGAGGCAGACCGCATGGAAAATCTGCGCCTGACCAAAAAGGCCCTTGACAGAGAAAAAAAGGTGGTGGTGGAAGAATTTAAGGAAACCTGCATCGACGAACCCTATGGCGATATCTGGCACCATATAGGTCCGCTGCTCTACAAAGTTCACCCTTATGCCGTCCCACCTATCGGCAAAGAAATCAGCCATATAGAAAATGCCGAACAGAAAGACATAGAAACTTTCTACAAAAAATTTTACTCCCCGAACAATGCCATTCTTACAGTGAGCGGTAATATTGCCCCGGAAGAAGTCTTGAAAAAAGTGGAGTATTTTTTTGCAAATATTCCTACGGGTACAAAAATAGCACGTCAAATTCCGCAGGAACCTATTCAGACGGAACCGCGCCGACTTACAGTTGCATCTAATGTTCCAACGTCTGCAATTTACATGATTTTCCACAATGCCGAACGCCAAAGCAAGGACTATTACCTTGACGAGGTATTATCAGATATTCTTGGAGAAGGCGACTCGGCACTTATTTACAAAAAACTGGTTAAAGACCGCGAAATTTTTTCAGAGGCCGATGTTTATATTACCGGAACATTAGATACGGGTCTTTTTGTTTTGGAAGGCAAACTGAATGATGGAAAAACCTTTGAAGAGGCCGAAGCTGCACTTTGGGAGTTGCTGAAGCAACTTCAGGATAAGCCACTTTCAGAAAATGAACTGACAAGACTGCAGAACCGAATTGAACACAATCTGGAATTTGCTGAAGTCACTGCATTTCACAAAGCTGTAAATCTTGGATATTATGAACTGCTTGGAGATGCGGCACTTATTAATGAAGAAGGCCCCCGATACCGGGAAATAACTGTGGAAGACCTGCACGAAAGGGCAAAAAATCTCTTTCTTCCTGAAAAAGTATCTATTATTCAATATATTCCAAAATAACGAATAGTTAAATATTTCTAATTAATTTAAAGATACGTCATTATTAATAGTCTGTTGTCAAGGTTAATTTGTATTTTTGCATTGTAAATAAACTATTCTTATCAAATTTTTACAAAAACGATTTTTTTGTTTTTGTTGGAAGTATATTTAAGTAA
>CAINVS010000679.1 GCA_903854205.1 uncultured Bacteroidota bacterium
CCATAAATATTAATATTGCCCCACCGTTTGGTATTTGAACACCCATTACTATTCCTAAAATAATAAAAAAAATGCCTGTTATTGATAAGAAAGAAATACCACTAATTGAATATTTGTTTTTACCTAAGAACTCAACTTCAAACTTCAAGTCTTGGATAAATTTTTCGTATGGCATTGCTTCATAGTGTTCAGATTTGCTTCTGGCAGAATTAAACTCCTGTTTAAATTTTCCTTGGGCTCCATCGTAAACTCTGATTTCATTGCTGAGGTAAATTTCATCGTACTGTTGTCGTGTTATTGGATTTTTTAGAATTTCATATGACTCGAATAAAATTCTAAATTGCTCATTCGCATTAGGCGAATTGTTAACATCAGGATGAAGTTTTTTTGCTAAATCTCTAAAAGCGTTTCTTATTTGCTCTTGCGAACTACTCGGGCTCAAACCCATTATTTTATAATAATCAATTTTCATTTTTATCTTGATTTTTGGTTTCTACTTCGTTGCTTGAAAATCCGCTTTTTAATAAATAGAATGCCGCACCGCCAAAAATAATTAAGCCAACTATAAAACCCAAAAGGGTAGGAAAGTTTCTTGCTTCTGGTAGAAGTTGAAAAAAGGCCTTTAATGTTGCAAAAGCCATCATACCGCCGATAATAATTTTAATGATTTTCATTTTATTTTTTGTTAATGTTACAGATGACAACCGTACTACCGCAAGGCCATTACGCATATCTCGACAAACCATTCCTAATCCCTATAAAATCAACCATTCAACGAAAAATTTCTATCCAGCGTCCATTACGGTATTGAAAAACAAATATACAACTTGAATTTATATTTCCCAGAAAACAACACGCTTTTACACACAGTAACCCCATAAACGCGCGCACCTAATATCGAGATGATTTTCAAATTTATAAACTACAGCGGCAGATTCCCCAAAAAAACCTACCGCCATAGTCCAAAAATCAAAATCCCCTAATGCCCCTTCCGAATCTCCGCCTCATCATCCATCTTCCCGCTCATCTCTATCTTCCGCCAATCAAACGTCTTCCCATAACGTTTCAGCGACTTTTCGGGCTGAAATACCTGCGGGTCGTGCGCGAGCGCGCGATAGGTTTTGTAATCCGGCTTATCCGTAAAGAAATCGGTGAGTAGGCTCGCGGTCGCATCGTACTGGTTCACCGGCGGCATGCCCAGGATGTGGTACATGGTGCGCAAAATGGAACCAAAATTGGCGTGGCGGTGCGACATATACCCTTTTTTCACATAAGGACCGGCCATCATCAGTACGCTGCGGTGTGCGTCGATATGGTCCTGGCCGCCTTGGGGGTCGTCTTCGGTGACGATCACGAGCATGTTTTTCCAGTACGGGGTGCCGGACAAAAACTGCAAAATGCGGCCCAAGGCCAGGTCGTTGTCGGCTACAAAGGAGTGTACGTACGGGTAGCCGTCGTCCGGACGAGGGTCGGAACCGTGGTCGTTGGGCAATTGCATGCCGATGAAGGCGGGCATTTTTTCTTTGCCACTCAGCCAAAG
>CAINVS010000680.1 GCA_903854205.1 uncultured Bacteroidota bacterium
AAAACAATCTTAACTATCGCAATACCACTAGCATATATACATGATAATTAGGCCGAATAATGGTAATTATATGGCCTTAGATATTATATTTAGTGTGGATTCCGGGTTTCGGATTCTCAGTGAGTAGTTGCAGAGAGCAATATGATCTTTATATTCATAGATTGGCTCTATGAACTTTGATTCAAAATGATAGGACTCTTGATTCGCCTATCATTAGTATATAAATCAAAACTTAGATTGCGTGATAGTTATCACGCAGCATCCGGGAAGTATTGTTAAATTTTGGAAACGATTACGCAAAATTAAAGTGCATGAAACAACACTATCTTGCTAAGTGTGTAAGTAAAAAAACTTGTATTAAAATTGAAATTGCGTTTTTAACATAAATAAAATCAGGATAACTAATCAAAACCGAAGCTATCTGTAGAATTGAATGCCCAAAAAAATGGCTTAACCAAAAGATTTAATATGTTTAGAGTAATCTAAACTGTTTAATTACCATAGAAAGAAGGGAAATTTGGATTAGGAATCCAGAATTTTTCATTTATAAATACCCTTCAGTAAAATCATTTAAGGCACTCTAATTTCAGTTTACTTTTTTCAGTATTTTAATTTATTTAATTAAGATGACCTCTTACCCAAATTTTCAAAAATAACAGCCGTTCCAATACCTAATCCTGCCCCACTCGCTGCTGCTCCATATGCTATTTCAGGACATTTAATAAGATTATTAACCAATGTCACAAGTAGCCTTGCAGCCCCCATTCCCAATGGATTTCCCATGCTGATAGCACCGCCCATCGGATTAACCAGTAACGGATTTAAATCCGCTTCCTCAATAGAAGCAAGCAGCTGTACAGCAAATGCCTCAGAGAGTTCAAAATGTCCTATAGATTCTTTTTTAATTCCGGATTTTGCTATAGTTTTTTTCAATGCATTTGCACCAGAAATTCCCATCAAATCTGGATGTTCTCCCGATATTGCCATGCTGTGTAGTCGTACCAGGGGTTTGATATTATGCCGTTTAATATAAGCATCAGAGGCCAATGCCAGCACTGCAGCGCCATCGCCCAAACGAGCCGAATTGCCCAATGTCACAAACTCCCCTTCTCTAGCAAGACTTGGCAGTTGTGACATCATTTCAATTGAAAGCAGCCTATGCTGTTCGTCTTTTTTCAAGACGCCTTCCGGACAGTCAATTGCCATTATTTCAAAGTCAAAAAATCCTGAAACTCTGGCATTTTCATACCTGTTTCTGCTCTCAAATGCATAAATATCCTGTTGTTCTCTGCCAATATTATATTTTTTGGAAAGGAACTCTGCCGTTTCAGGCATAGAATGAATTGGGATAAAATCAGATATTTTTGGATTCACAAAACGCCAACCAACTGTGCTGTCTGCTTTTTCCCCATCAATCCTGCTTTCCACCATCGGACTGCGGCTCATACTTTCAACTCCGCCTGCCAAACAAAACTCCGCTTCTCCGCACATAATTAGCCTGGCAGCCTGCATAAAGGCATCCATCCCAGAAGTACAGAGACTGTTCACTGTAGATGCAAAAACATAATGGGGAAGACCATTCAACAGTCCGGCCATTCGGGCAATATTTCTATTATCATCTCCTGCCTGATTTCCACAACCCAAAAAAATAGCATCCAACTCGACTTTATCCAAATAATCATATTTGGATAGGACATCTGCTATCAGCCCTGAAATCAGGTTATCGGGTCTTATTCCTGACAATGCGCCATAGAGTTTGCCAATTGGCGTTCGATGTGCGGCAATGATATATACAGCCTCAGTTTTGTACATTTAATCTATTTGTATTAACTTTGTGCAACTTTCAACTTTCAACTTTCAACTTTCAACTTTCAACTTTCAACTTTCATCTTTCA
>CAINVS010000681.1 GCA_903854205.1 uncultured Bacteroidota bacterium
AATGTTTCCCCGTCAAATTTACACAATTTAGTACTTAAAGTTTTGAACCAAATATTTCCTTCTTTGTCTTTTAAAATTCCGGTGCAGAAAAAGTTTGATGCATTGGGCAATACTCCAATTTCAGTTGTGTAATTGATAAAATTTTTGCCGTCATAAAAAGTAACACCATCATTTTTGCCATTATTAAACCAAAGATTTTTGTTATTGTCTTCTACCATTGCAAAGACCCAATCTTTCAGTTCAATAGATGAAAAAGATTTGAATGATTTACCATCGTAAAAATACAAAAAAGGTTTACGTCTTGCGTTAAACCAAACATCGCCATTGCTTGATTGCATCAATGGTCTTACCCATTCGATGCTGTCAACATTATAGTGTTTTAAGTTTTTCCCATCATAACAGAATAATCCGTCTGTTCCCAGTCCTCCAAACCAAATTTTTCCCGATTTATCTTCAATGATTGATTCAGGTCCAAAAATTTGCCCATCTGAAATTGCATAACCAGTATTGTTTTGAACACCATCATTCTCGGTGAAATGAGAATAATTTTTACCATCAAATATGTAAATGCCTTTTTGATTGCCAAACCAAAGATTTCCCTTGCTGTCCTGTAAAATGCAATTGATGTTATTTTCAATGTGAGCATACTCGTTGCTACCTGCTTTGGTGTAATTCAAGTTTCCTGTAATAGTTGGAGTAGTGACAATAGAAAATTTTCCATTCTCATATGTAGTAATGCCATTTGCTGTAGCCAACCAAATTTTTCCCTTGTTATCTTCTAAAATTGATCGAACTCTATTACTGCTCAACCCGTCTTTTTCTGTGTAATGTTTAAAAATATTTGTTGATGGACTATAAACTGTTACACCAATTGAGTCATAATACCAGATATCGTCATTTTGAGCTTGAATAATTGATTGACTTGCTTTAGGCTGAATTAATGTTGCATTAACAACTGGAATTTCCGCTTGGGTAGTTGTTTTCACTTGTCCATTGTAAGAAGTAAAAAAGGTTAATAAAATTGTTAGGCTGTAAAGTTTAATTCTTGTCATTTGTATATCAAAATTGATTTTTTAAAGTTAAATTATTGCAGTCAGTTTCAATTTATCAGTGTCCCCCTAGCCCTTGCACATAACGTTTTGCAGCTACAAGAAGTTGGCGATTTCGAAGCGCTAAACTGTTTGCCACCACAAAACTTGATACGAAGCACAAAGATTCATTAAACCACAGAACCGCCAATTTCTTGCAGGTGCTGTTACCTGCTGGCGTTTTGTCCGCTGTCATTGTTCTATAATGAATTTTTGAGTTTGTTTTATTTGTCCTTGTGTAATTGTTATCATATATATTCCGTTTGTCAAGTTAGAAATGTCAATGAGGTTTTGATTTTGTGTTTTGATTAATACTTGTCCAAGTAAATTACTAACTAAAATTTCGCTTTTGTCAGTTTGTGCAATTCCTAAATACAATTCTGTTCTTGCTGGATTTGGATATATTTTAATTGTTGGTCGAATAGTTTGTTCGTCTATACCAACTGTTATATTGCATAGAGTATGAGCATTAAAAAAATTCCAAAGTTCTACACTTGCTTGTATGTCTTCATTTGTCTCTCCTGCAATAATTTCATACAAAGGTATTTCAACTCCTGGCCAAGTATGTCCACCACCATTAATTCTGTAGAACTTTACATCTGAATTGCACGAACAATTTGTAAAATTAAATAAGGTTACTGTTGAATTGTCTGTTAGGTCTATGTCGGGAAGATTTATTGGTGGATTAGTTTGAA
>CAINVS010000682.1 GCA_903854205.1 uncultured Bacteroidota bacterium
GGTCGAGGAGCAAGAAAGGGAAATTTAACCGTACAGCAAAACGTGGGGGCGGTTATTTTTTTCCGCTTCCCGTTTTTCTGTTAAATTTTTTCTCAATTGGTATTCCCAACTAAAAGTTGCATTTATAACTTGAATCTAAGATTGATTTATATTTAATTTATAAAATTTGTTTGTATCTTTCATCACTCATTTTTTAAAAATTGGAACACTAATTGACTTGAATAGATTATAATAGACTTTTGCAATTTTAATCACTAAAATAATATTACTACCATGTTAAAAAGAATAGCAATTGTATCATTCAGCGCACTGACTATTATGTTCAGTTTCAGCAGCTGCGAAACACTTTCAGGTGTAGTCGATTCTGCATTGGGTGGCGGCGGAAGTGGCCTTACCAATGATCAGGTTGTAGGTGGTCTCAAAGATGCCTTAAAACAGGGCGTTACTAAAGGTGTAACTACACTATCAGCCAAGGACGGTTTTTTCAAAAATCCATCTGTAAAAATCCTTTTTCCTGCAGAAGCTCAGGAAGTGGAAAAAAGGCTTCGTGCTTTAGGCTTGGGCAATATGGTAGATAATGCCGTCGAAAAAATCAATCGTGCAGCAGAAGATGCGGCTATCGGTGCCAAAGATATCTTTGTAAATGCAATTATCAGCATGACGGTGAGTGATGCAATGAACATCCTGATGGGCGAAAAAAATGCCTGTACCAATTACCTGAAAAAGACTACCTCTGATGCGTTATATCAGAAATTCAGTCCGGTGATCAAATCCTCTTTGAATAAAGTTGGTGCATTGACTGCCTGGAATGAAGTAATTACTCGCTACAACAAAATTCCTTTGGTACAGCAGGTCAATCCTAACCTTGATGATCATATCACGAAAAAGGCTTTGGACGGTCTTTACCTAATGGTGGAAAAAGAAGAGGCTGACATCCGTGTAAACCCCTTGCAGCGTGGCACCGAACTCATGAAAAAGGTCTTTGCCAAACAGGATAAAAAATAAGAATTACCTTTTGAAGTATAAAATTAAATGGGCTGTCTCAGGTTTTTGAGGCAGTCCATTTTGTTTGTTTTTCATGTATTTATCTTCAAAACCGGATATGTACAGCTTGACTTTTTGTTTTTTATAATGTATATTTGTTTTGAAGGAATTGTTGTATTAAAAAATAGCCTAACATTTCAACAATGGTGTACTTAAAAATGCTATGGTATTTATAAAAAACAGATTTAAAACATGTTGTCGGCACAATTAGAAGCTAAATGAATAATATCAGTTAGTAAATCATAAAGAATTTTTAAATGAGAAAAATGATGCGAAATGAATAAAGAAATTCAAAATAATCATCTATTTGTTTCTATCAAGGAACTTATTGATCAAAGTAAACAGCAGATAGCTATTTCAGTAAATGCAACTATGAGTTTACTTTATTGGCAAATTGGCAAACGTATAAATGAAGAGATCAATAGTCAAAACCGAGCAGAAAATTATGGCAAACAGATTGTGGCTAAATTGTGGCGACAATTAGAAGCAGAGTATGGCACTTCTTTTTCCGAAAAAAACCTTCGGAGAATGATGCAGTTTGCAGCGGTGTTTCCAGATGAGAAGATTGTCGTATCAATGATACGACAATTAAGTTGGACACATATTTTGGCAATTATACCAATTGAAGACCCCTTAAAACGAGAGTTCTATATTGAAATGTGTAAGCTTGAAAAATGGAGTGTTAGGGTTTTCAGAGAACGAATACAATCTCTTTTGTACGAACGCACTGCAATCAGCAAAAAGCCTGAACTCACCATTCAGAAAGATATAGAATTACTCAAAAACGAACAAAAACTCAACCCGGATTTGGTTTTTAGAGACCCATATTTTTTAGATTTTTTGGGTTTGAGTGATATGTATTCCGAAAATGATTTAGAAACAAGTATCATAGCTGAACTCCAACGCTTTATTATAGAATTGGGGAGTGATTTTGCTTTTATGGCTCGTCAAAAAAGAATTACAATTGACAACCGTGACTATTACATTGATTTGCTCTTTTACCACCGCAGATTAAAATGTTTGGTAGCCATTGATTTAAAAATTGGCGAGTTTGAAGCCGGTTACAAAGGCCAAATGGAACTGTATTTGAGGTATCTTGAAAAATACGAACAGGTGGAAGGAGAAAACACACCTATAGGCCTCATACTTTGCAGCGGTAAAAATGAAGAACATGTTGAACTCATGCAATTAGATAAAAGCAATATTAAAGTCGCAGATTATTTAACAGTACTTCCCTCCCAAAACGTATTGCAGGAAAAACTGCACAAGGCCATAGAAATTGCCCGACAAAAACTCTTCGGCAGAAATAATGAGTGAGATAAGGAGCCTAAAATATTTCCTGTATCCTCAAAAAAAAGGCTATTCCTACTCGGAACAGCCTTTTTTCATTGCTATAAATTTCTAATTAAGGAATTGTAATGCCGTGTTTAGCAGCCAACTCAGTACGATGTTGGTCAGCATAGTTCCCAACGCGGAGCAACATAGCCAAAGATTCGCCTTTGTCCATACCTTCAGCTTCACGAATAACTTTGATATAAATCCAATCTTTGTAAACAGTGAAAGCTACACCATAAAGGGTATCATTAATTTCGAGCAATTCAGCAAAAATTTTATTTTTAATTGTCTCATCCGTTGGGATTTGAAAAATTGGAGACATTACCTGAAAGTAAGGTCTGTCTTCTTTCTCAATGTGCCAAAGGTCAACCCAAACAGTAGTTTCTCCTTTTTTCAGATTCCATTGGCCGGGGTTTTCGCCGCGGCAGTCTACTGGGTTAACGCCCAAGTCTGCGATACCGCTTTCTACGACATCAAAATAAGGTTGCAAATCCATAGCAGTAAAATTGTGAATGTTAGATAAAATATTAAAATTCAGTTGAATGCGATTTATCGATTTGGGGTTATCATCTCATTATCACATGATGTTGCCAAGATACGGATTCAAAATTATTTTGAAAGTAAATTATCTGCCTTTCTGTTAATTTTTTGTCAGTTTGTTGTACTTCCAGGACAAATTCGTAACCATCGTTTACCTGTTGCCATACCAAAGTTTCATTGCTGAGTGTGTCAGAGGCTATTTTTTCTGCATGCAGCAAAAAATCAATAAGCCAGCTACAGTTACAGAGTTCTGACTTTTTGTTTTCTGCTCTAAAGATGAGTTCGTTTTTCATTTTCGCCTCAAAAAGCTCACAGCAAAGTTCTGAATTTTCATCACCGCAAGAGAGTTTAACAGCATCAACACTGAAAGCACCGAAATATTGAAATTTATATGCGTAGAGTTTTGGGCTTACAAGGGGCATAAAAGGTTTGTAAAGCACATTGGGTGTAAAACATTCTTCCCAATTAAGCTGCAGCTCAATTTTGGGAATATCTGTTTCAATAAAAACATTTTCATAATCGGTAATTTTCTCCAATTTAGAAAATAAAGAAAAACTGCCTTTTGCCTGTCTTTTGGTCTGGGCAAAATTATGTGAGGTGAGAATAAGTTGTTCCATGTAAAAGGCTTTGTCGATGAAAATAAAATTGCTGTAAATTTTAAACAATAGCAATTCTAAATTTCACATTCACAACAAGTTAAAAATAAACTTATCAATTAGACCTCTATATTAAACAAAAAAAGACAATTGACCAAATTTTGGCAAAAAATTAAGCTGAATAATTCTACTTATTTTTTTAAGTAATTATTTGTCAATAACTTATATAGTTTATAAGTTAAGGCTGCTAGGGCTGTGCCCAAGACGGCTCCTGCTGTTACATCCAAAGGATAATGTACGCCTACATAAACCTGTGCATAAGCAATAAAAAAAGCCCAAAGAAAGCATGCTACAGCAAAAAAGACTCGTCCGTTTTTTTTATTGGGTAATAAAACGGGCCCTAAAAAAGCATTGAAAAGAAATGCCAAAGCAAAGTGATTTGTGGCATGTGAAGAAGTAAAACTGAAACCCTTACCGCATTCAATCAGTAAACGCAGACTTTCCTGTAGGAGCGGATCGTTACAGGGCCGGAGCCGTTGTACGGATTTTTTAATCAATTCACTACTAATTTGATCTGCAAGGAGAACAGTCAACAAAAAAAGCAGCAGGATGGGAAGTACTTTCAGCTTGTATTTATAGGTTAATACAGCGGCTATGACAATATAAAGTGGGATCCAAAATGTTTTATTGCGAAAAAGCGGCATCAGGAAATCAAAAAGCGCATTATTCCAACTTGAATTGATCAGTTGAAATAATGCGCTATCGTATTGTATTAGCCATTCTAACATGGACGAGCTATGATGATGAGTCTGTCTGAATTATCAGCGCTATAGGTTGCTAAAGCATAATTGCCAAAATATTTTTCTATCTGCATTCCGGCCTTAGTCAACAGATCTTGAAAATCTGCCAAAGAAAAAGCCCTTACCCGTTCCTGAAAACGATAACTTTCTCCTTTATCCGTAAAACTGATTTCTTTAACAATATAGCCGTTTTCTACAAATCGTCTGATATTGAACACTATACCTTGAACTTCTTTCTGTTCTGAAAGCAGCAGATTTTTAATGACCTTTCGGGCATTCATGAAATCTATTACCAAAACTCCTTTTTTATTTACGATAAGGAATTTAGCTGCATTCAATACTGCAAGATGTTCATCTTCAGAATTAAAATAACCAAAACTTGTAAATAAGTTCAGCACTGCATCAAAATCGCCCATTTTCAAGGTTTCGCGCATGTCATGCACCACAAATTCGAGCCCTTCAGTTTTTGAAAGATTGGCCGCAGCAATACTCTCAGGCGACAAATCGGCTCCTACTACATTAAAGCCTTTGCTGTGTAAATAGATAGAGTGTCGCCCTTTACCGCAGGCCAAATCCAAAAGCCGGGCATGCTCCGGTAATTTTATTTCTGACAGGAGATTATCAATAAAAAATTGAGCTTCGGCTTCATCTCTATGCTGATAAAGTATATGATAATAAGGAGAATCGAACCAAGAAGCGAACCACATTTATTGAGATTTGAGAAGTGATATATGAGATGTAAGATAGTTCAGTTGAATGCTAAAGCCATCTTTTCGCTGACCAGCTCTTTCATCTTTAATCTTTTATCTTATTTAGTAATAGTCAAAATTTGAAAAGCATTGCGCTGCGTATCCATAAAACCATTTGGCACTAAGCTGACTTTGGCATTTTTAGAAACCAAATCCGGTCGATTGGCAAAGCTCAATTTAATAGTTTCTTCAGTGGCACCGGTACCTGTAGAATCGACTACCAACTGATTCAGCAATGATTTGTTACCGTCGAGCACAACAAAATAAAATGATTTGCTGCTCAATTGACCTTTCTCAACATTTTGAACATCACATTTAAAGGTATGCGTGAGAGTATTCGGTTTATACTCACTGACTTTTACGGAAGCAACAAAGTCAGCCTCCGGTTTTTTTACAAAATTCATTTTGATATAATCCCATGAAGGCAGTTGTCTGTGGTGCCACATTTTTACAACAGTACCATTGTAAAGGAGAATTAGACCAGGGCTGGAACGGATAATGGTTTTTACCAGTTTTTCATCACTCTGAATAAAATCGAAGGCCAATGAAATGTCATGACGGAAGATTTCCATATCATCTTTTTCATCGCCATTCCGGTTTACATCATGAATGTGGTGGTACATTGCAGTAGCTTCAACGCCATCTTTGCGTGCAGCATCGGTTAATTCTTTGATCTTTTTCCAGGGACCTTTGTATGACGGATCAATTTCATCGGCTACTACCCAAAGTGCATAGCCATGGCTTGCGAATACCTGCTGTTTGGAGGCATCCATTTCACTGATTTTTGAATCACAGCCTTTAGAGATGAGCTCTTCTCTGGTTTTGTCTTTTTGGGCCTCCCAAATCAATTTACCGTCAGCACCTTTTTCAGTCCAGAGAAAGGAGAATTCTTTTTGCGTAATTTCCTTTGAACTCACGGCTTTCTCCTGACCGGTTTCTTTGTTTTTATAGATGAAATAACTGTTTTTTACCGGTGGATTTGCTGAACATTCAGCACGGGCAATAGCCAGATTTGTTCCTTCGCGGAAGGGGCGGAAGTCAACCATTGGCAATCCAAAAAAGAAATTCATAAAACAGAATACGGTTACAGCAATACTAAATACAGTCGTTAAAATTCCACGCCAGGTCATTTTAGCAATCTTAGCATCTGAGCTGATCAGGAATTTCAAATCTTTGGTTTTAACAAATATAAAAATGGACATTGCCGTAAGGATAATATCTTTCATGAAGGTCTCAATCGGCAGCAATTTCATAAAATCGCCGAAACATCCGCAATCTGACACCCTGATACTCGTTTCTTTGAAAGCCTGCCATTTTCCGAAATCAAATACACCAACATCTTCCGGAAGATAGCCTGTAAGGTAGTTATATCCTGTTAGGAATGTAAAAAACAGCATCATGAGGAGGTTGAGCGATGTAGTCCAACGCTTACCATGCCCCAAAATCAAATTAATGCCCAATACAATTTCCAAAACAATCATGACCAATGCGAAAGGAAGTGCATAGGGTTTTATAAATGAAAGAATTGGCAAAAGAAGGGTAAAATAGTCTGCCATTTTATAAGCAGTTCCAAGCGGATCCAAGGCCTTCACCATTCCGGAGAAGATAAGCAGTGAACCGACAAAATATTGGAAAAACCAAAGTACAGGTTGCATTTTGGCGTACTTCTTAATTTTTGCATGTCCCAAACCCAAAGTGAGGGTGAGCGCCAGGGCAATAATGCCGATGTAGAGGAAAAGGGTATAGACTGTCATAAAATAATTTGAGGATTTGAAAATTTGAGGATTTGAAAATGGCCTCTATTTTTCCAGTTATGTTGCTTAATTTTTATAGGTGCAGAAAGTATTAATTTGAGGATTTGCCCCGAGGTTCGGGATGAGGATTTACAACCGAACGGAGTGAGCTCAGCGCAGCGAAACGAAGTTCCATGAAATGAATTTGAAGATTCCTCTTATTAAATAAAATTAATTTTGCTGAATAACTTTTATTCAGTGATTTAGTATTGAAAAAGTAAAAATTTGATCTTACTCAGACATTTTAATCAAAGCAAAAAGGGAATAGTTGATAATATCCTGATAACCTGCGTCAAGTCCTTCTGAAATCAGTGTTTTGCCCTGATTGTCTTCAATCTGTTTGATGCGCAACAGTTTCATAAGAATCAAATCTGTTAAAGAACTGACACGCATTTCGCGCCAAGCCTCGCCATAATCATGATTTTTGGCCATCATAAGGTCTTTGGTCTTAGCTGCGTATCTTTCGTAAAGTTCCTCAGCTGTGCTCTCGCTCAATTCCAATTCGGCATCAAAGGGCATATCCAACTGAATAAGTGCCATTATACAGTAATTCACAAGACCGATGAACTCGTTTTCAACACCTTCTTCTATTTTTTGTTCACCTTTTTCCTCAATACTTCTGATTCGTTTGGCTTTAATATAAAGCTGATCGGTCAGAGAAGAAGGACGGAGAATGCGCCAGGCAGTTCCGTAATCTTTTGTTTTCTTGAGGTATATCTCTCTGCATTTTTGCAGTTGTTCGTTGTATTGATCTAATGTTTTTGACATTCCGATAGCGTAAAAATTTCAGTCTATTAGTTTAATTCTTAATTATAACGCTAAGATGCGCAATTCTGTGAAAATTAAAAAAGTCTTTGTATAAAAGGATTTGTTAAGAAATAAGTGCTCTTACTTTTTCGGCTACATTCATACCGTCCATTGCAGCAGATACAATACCTCCAGCATAGCCTGCGCCTTCTCCGCAGGGAAACAGTCCCTCAATTCCGGGGTGCATAAGTGTTTCTGAATCGCGTGGAATACGTACCGGAGAACTTGTGCGGCTTTCAGTGCCGACAATCTGTGCCTCCTGCGTAAAATAGCCTTTCATCTGCTTGCCAAATTGCTGCAATCCCTTTTGTAATCGCATTGCGATTGACTTAGGCAGCAGTTTATCCATCTCGGCAGAAAAAATACCCGGAATGTAGGAAGTTTTTGGAAGTGTTGCAGACATTTTACCATTTACAAAGTCGGTGATTCGCTGTGCAGGAGCAGCCTGACCGCCATTACCGGCATTAAACATTGTCTGTTCCACCTGTTTTTGGAATTCCAAAGAAGCAAAAACACCATGCTTTGCATAGGGTTTTAGATCTTCCAAATCTACGGCTACCACAAGTCCTGAATTCGCAAAAGGCGAATCGCGGCGAGACATTGACATGCCGTTTACCACAATTTCACCGGGGGAAGTAGCTGACGGGACAATCAGTCCGCCAGGACACATACAAAATGAAAAAACACCCCGACCTTCTACCTGACAGACAAGGCTGTAACTGGATGCCGGCAAATTGAGGTCACGGGGACGCTGATGGTATTGAATTTCGTCAATAAGCGGCTGCGGATGTTCTATTCGGACGCCTAGGGCAAAGGGTTTAGCCTCAATTTCAATATTGTGTTTATGCAGCAATTCAAAAATATCGCGGGCTGAATGACCGGTTGCCAAAATGATTGACTCTCCTCTGAATTCTTTTTCACCATTAACGATAACTCCTACAATTTTTCTGCCCTGCACCGTTTTTTCGATAATAAGATCATTGACAAAGGCGTCAAAATGAACCTCTCCTCCGTAATTTTGGATTGTTTCCCTAAGAGCCTTAACTACTTCGGGTAGTTTATTGGAGCCGATATGCGGATGCGCATCGACCATGATATCATTTTGGGCACCATGTTCTACCAATATCCGCAGTGTTTTTTCTATACTGCCGCGTTTTTTTGAACGGGTATAAAGTTTCCCGTCGGAATAGGTTCCTGCACCACCCTCTCCAAAACAATAGTTGGAATGTGGGTTTACAATACCATCCTGTTGAATGGCTTTGAGGTCGCGACGGCGGCTACGAATATCTTTACCTCTTTCCAGGATAATCGGTTTCAGTCCGGATTCAATAAGTTCAAGTGCTGCAAAATAACCTGCGGGGCCTGCACCGACGATGATAACCTGTTTTGATTTAGAGACGTCCTTATACTTGGCAGAAATTTGCGTTTCCGACTTTGGCTGTTCATTGATGTAAGCCTGAACAAGCAATTTAAAAACCGGCTGCCTGCCGCGGGCATCAATGCTGCGACGTTTATACACAAGGGCATTTAACACCTCTTCCGGTTTCAGTTTAAGCCTGTTGAGGATGCGTTCGCGAATGAGTTTGTCATCCTCAATTTCGGAGGGTAAAAGTACAATTTCAGTTTCATGTAACATAGCAGGGCAAATGCCTGATTAATAGATTGTCAGGCTGGAATCTAATTCGGCAAAGCCGACAATACCTCCATCCAGATTATAAAGATTTATAAAACCGTGATTCTGTTGCAGAAAAAGCACAGCCATTTCACCGCGTCTGCCGCTTTTACAATGAATAATGACCGGTTTTTCTCTGGAAATCTCCTGTTGTCTAATATCAATCTGACCGATCGGAATATGATATCCTCCAATAGAACAAATATCAAGTTCATCAGTTTCTCTGACATCAATTAATTGAATATCGGCCTTTTCTGCTCTGAGTCTTGCCAACTCATGTGCTGTGATATTTCTGACATGGTCTTGATTCATAAAACAAAAGATGAAAGATGAAAAAACAAAGATGAAAGATAAAAGATGGACATAAGGACCGCGCAGCAAACTGATCTTATCCCAAAGTCGAGAGAGTTCTATAAAGATTAAACTAAGCGACGAAAGTTTGTGTTCACACCGAAAACCAAAACAGATTTGTAGAATCGTTGAACTTAATATCAATACAAATTGTGATAATAATAAATTCAGCGAAAATAGTCTTTAAACTTTTAACTTTGATCTTTAAACTAAATTTAAACCAACTCCTTATAATATGGTAAATCACTCAATGCCTGTTTGAAAAGTCTCCATAACTGTTCATTAGGCAAGGATGCTTTAATGACAACAGGTGTTAACTGAACCGGGTGAATAAATTCCAAAGAAGCCGAATGCAGGTGAATTCGTCCATCGGCATTTGTTCTTTTGGCACCATATTTTAGATCACCGCGAATAGGACATCCGATTTTTCCCAACTGTGCACGTATCTGATGCGGTCGGCCGGTGTGCGGTTTTACTTCCAAAAGATAATGATCGCCAAGACCGGCCAAAAGTTTATATTCCAACTTAGCCAGTTTATAATGTTTGTTCTTCTGAGAAGTAGCAACGTGCACTACATTTTTTTCCTGATCTTTGGCAATATAATGCAGGAGTGTACCTTCCAATTCTTCGGGACGGCGTTCCACAATAGCCAGGTAGGTTTTTTGAACCTTGCGCTCTTCAAAAAGTTTGTTCATGCGTTCCAAGGCCTTGCTTGTACGCGCAAAAATAACAACACCGCTTACAGGGCGGTCTATTCGGTGAACCGTGCCCAGAAAAACATCTCCGGGTTTTTCATAACGAACTTTTATGTACTCCTTTACGTATTCCGAAAGTGGCGTATCTCCAGTCTCATCACCCTGTACCAACCAACCGGCAGGCTTATTTATGGCAATAAGGTGATTATCTTCAAAGATAACCGAATAATTTTCTTCTTGCATTTCTGTTTTTGATATTATAAATTTTCTGCGGCAAAGATAAGAAAAATTACACGCAATATTACCTAAACAGAGCATTGACAATATTTTTTTGCAAATTATCAATGAAAAGTTATATATTTGTACGTTGTTAGCGTCCTTGGGGATGACTAAACGGAAAAATTAAAAATAATTTACTGACTATGTTGATTTTGCGATTTGAACTTTCATTTCAACAAAACTGAATCTTCAAATTCTCTTGTCTTCAAATTTTCAAATGAGTAAAATGCTTAATCTCATTCTTTTCGGCCCTCCGGGCAGTGGTAAAGGCACTCAGGCAGCTAAACTGATCGAGAAATACAATTTGCTTCATATCTCTACCGGAGATTTGTTCCGTGCAGAAATCGGCAACGGCACTGCTTTGGGTCTTGAGGCTAAATCTTATATGAATAAGGGTGCCTTAGTTCCGGACTCCGTAACAGTAAATATGCTGAAGTCCAAAATGGAACAGCATCCTGAAATTCAGGGTGTAATTTTCGACGGTTTCCCGCGTACAATTCCGCAGGCTCAGGCATTGGATGAGATGTTGACTTCAAAGGGCACATCCGTTACAATTTTGCTCAGCCTTGTTGTTGATGATGAGGAAATTATTGAACGAATCATTAAAAGAGGTATTACTTCTGGCCGCAGCGACGACACTGATCCGGTTATCATTCAAAACCGTATCAATACTTATAAAAGTCAGACTACTCCTGTAGCAGAATACTACGCACAGTTTGGCAAGACCAAAGTGGTAAAGGGCGTTGGCAGCATAGATGAAATTTTTGAAAATCTTTGTTCTGAGATCGATGCTGTTTTGGTATAAAAGTCTTATTTTACCTTAATACAAAAAGACCAAGCCTTTGCAAATCTTGTAAAGGCTTGAACTATTTAGTGGCGTTAGGCCAAATATAAATCTAGTTTTATCAAATCATTAACCCTCCCGAAATTTTTGTCATGTACTACCGTGTAAAAATTTTGTCAAAAGAAGCGGTTCGCTTTCCGCCAAAAAGAGAATACGATAACATCAATGCAGAATTGGGTCTTCTATTTGAAGATGCCGGAATTGCAGCCTATGATCTCGTTGAAAAATATGTGCCCGATGCCTTTGAATCTGAGGATTTGGAAGATTTTATGCAAAACCTTCAACTCTTTGCCAAAAGAGCAGAGCCTGATGAAGTGCATTTTTTTATGGCTCTTTTGACAGATGGCAATTGGGATCAGTTGAAAAAATCGCCAAGATTCCTGTCTCCGGAAGTTATGGAAAATTCAGCAGCCTATTGGTTTCTGCACAATATCCTTGCGGTTTCTGCACCTAAGCTTGTCTCTCCTATCGATGCCCTTTGCCTGAAAGTTCAGGTACTCGGCAATGGCGAAGATGCCTTGCTGACGAAAGATGACACCGGCAAATACGGTGAAATTTATCCATTTGCAACCCGTCTGCTGATGGATGCCTCAGCTCCCAAAAAAGAAATCGGCGATTATGAGCTGAAAGGCCCAATTGTAGAATATTTCGAAGGATTGAAATGCACTAAACTGAAATCGGTGCCGAGTGACGAAGCTTATGATTTCGACAAATTTGTTGATGACACCGGAGGTATAGTCTGGTCGGCTTCTGTTTTGCGTGATCCGGTAGAAGATGCCGAAGAAGGTGAGGAAATGGCTATTTATGAAATACTTGTACATCCGGACTGGCTTGGTGCTGAGATAAAAACGGATTTTGAAACATTTCCTTATTCAGACTATACATCATAAATCAGCACTAAACTTTAATTAGTAAGAAAGAATAATTACAGGTTGAATTTTTCAACACGGTAGAATTATCTGAATACGCTCTCCTTTGCGGAGGGCGTCGGTATTTTAAACAGTTGAGAACATGGCTGCAAAGTCGGGTTCTACAAAAAAAACATTATGGCAGACAGTCCAAATTTTATTGATTACGTAAAAATATTTTGCCGCTCAGGTGCAGGCGGAACAGGTTCAATGCACTTTCACCGCGACAAATTGACAGCTTTAGGCGGGCCTGATGGTGGCGACGGAGGACGTGGCGGACATATTATTGTGAGAGGAAATAAGCAGATGTGGACACTGATTCACCTCAAATACACTAAACACGTACACGGAAATGACGGTGTAGGCGGCGCAGGTTTGCGCATGACCGGTGCCGATGGTGCTGATGTTATTCTTGAAGTTCCTTTGGGTACCGTAGTTAAAAATGCGGATACCGAAGAAATTATGTTTGAGATAACAGAAGACGGTCAGAGTGAAATTATGATGAAAGGCGGTCATGGCGGAAGGGGAAACTGGCATTATCGAACAGCTACAAATCAAACACCGCATTATACTTCTCCAAATGGGGAGTTTCAGGAAGGATGGGTTATTTTGGAACTTAAGGTTCTGGCGGATGTAGGACTTGTCGGTTTTCCAAATGCAGGTAAATCCACACTGCTCTCTGTAATCAGTGCTGCCAAACCAAAAATTGCAGACTATCCTTTTACTACGCTCATTCCAAATCTTGGTATTGTCAATTACCGTGACGGAAAATCATTCGTCATGGCAGATATTCCCGGTATTATCGAGGGTGCGCATGAGGGAAGAGGATTAGGAACTCGCTTTTTGAGGCATATTGAACGGAATTCTGTGCTGCTGTTTATGGTACCTTCTGATGCAGATGATATAAAAAAACAGTATGAGATTTTGGTGAATGAACTGGAAATGTACAATCCGGATCTTTTGGATAAACCAAGATTGCTGGCTATTACAAAAAGTGACCTTATTGATGATGAACTCAAAGGTTTATTAAAAAAAGAGCTTCCCAAAAAAGTAAAGCATATTTTTATTTCGGCAGTTGCCCAAAAAGGAATTGTTGAATTGAAAGATTTACTTTGGAAGATGTTGAATGAGTAAGGCATTTCAACTGAACATTGAATACAGTTGCTCAATTTTGTACAGCTAGGGCATTTGAATTATTATTATGAATACAAGCACTATATACGGCCTGATTGCAGGTTTGCTCAGCATGGGATTGTTGACGGTTTTGTACCTGAACAATCCGGATAACATGCTGACAGGGTTGGAGAAATTTAGTTGGCTGCTCATACTTCTTGCCATGTTTATCGGTGTAGCCCGCGAACGCGGTTTGCGCAAGGAACCTTTTATTGAATTTTCTGAAGCCTTACGTTCTTCTTTTAAAATTTTCATCATTGCCTATTTGCTCAAATTTGTTTTTATCTACATTCTTTTCAATTTTGCAGATCCTTCACTTTTAGAAAAAGCCAGGTTAGCGGCAGTAAAAATATTTACCGAACACCGCAATGCTGATATAACTCAGGAAATCTTTGAACAACAACTCGATGCATTCGGTAAGGGTTACTTTGGCCCCCGTATTTTTGACATAGGTGTGATGTTGGAACTTATAGTCGGCTTTTTGCTGTCCTTGGCCACTGCGGCAATTATGAAACGCGAAAAACCTGATTATTAGAAATTATTCTGATTTTAAGTGGTTTTGCAATTTTCTTTTTTTATTTTTTTGTCATGTCAACATCTAAATTAGCACCCATTTTCAAAACTGCACTTTATGTCAGTACCTTATGCGGTGCAGGCTATTTTGCTGCAATTGTTTTCCTTCACCTCATCGGACTTTCGTTGACAGGTTGGGGAGAATGGGTCTATCGGATAGCCCTTATCATCACTGTCATTTGGAGTATTTTGGGCTTTCGTATGAAGTTTGAAAGAAGGAGAATGAGTTTTGGCAAGTCTTTTGGCCTTGGCATGCTCAGTTCTTTTATTCTCGGTATTTATATGGCCCTGAGTGCTTTGCTTTTTCATTATGTTGTAGCACCCGATTATAACCAAAAGTACAAAAGTTATTACAGAGCAAAAAGATCTGAACAGATGTACAATACACAGTTAAATAAAATGCTGAAGGAAAAAGAAGTTGAAACTTACAATTTGACTGCTTCAGATTCTGCGATAGTTGAAAAAGGATTAAATTTGCATATTGAGAAATCTCAATTTCATTTTACTGCGAATGGCGCAGCAGTTATTAATCTTATTTTCAGCTTGGTTTGGGGTATAGCTATTTCAGGAAGTGTAGCATTTATGTCCACCAAACAAAAATAGTAATACTAATAAAAATTACAATATATATCCAAGACATGCTATCTACTCCAAATCCATACGACATTTCCATCGTCATTCCATTGCTGAATGAAGAAGAATCATTGGCTGAATTGGAAGCCTGGATACGCAGGGTAATGACAGAAAATAACTTCCGCTACGAAATTTTACTGATCGATGATGGAAGTACTGACGGTTCATGGAATATTATACAGGCACTAGCTGCACAAAATCCATCGGTAAAAGGAATTAAATTCCGTAGAAATTACGGAAAATCCGCTGCCCTGAATGTTGGTTTCGGATTAGTGAAAGGAGATGTTGTAATAACTATGGATGCAGACTTGCAGGACTCACCCGATGAGATTCCCGAACTTTATAAAATGGTGATGAAAGATGGTTTTGATCTCGTATCGGGCTGGAAGAAAAAACGTTACGACCCAATTACTAAAACAATCCCTACCAAACTCTACAATGGCGTTACCCGACTGATGAGCGGCATCAAACTGCATGACATGAATTGCGGGCTGAAAGCCTACAAATATGATGTCATCAAAAACATTGAAGTTTATGGTGAAATGCACCGTTATATTCCTGTTATTGCTAAAGCTGCAGGTTTTAAAAAAATCGGAGAAAAAGTCGTACAGCATTTTCCAAGAAAACACGGTAAATCAAAATTCGGTCTCAGCCGATTTATCAATGGGCCTTTGGACCTGATGTCAATTATGTTTGTCAGCAGATTCAGCAAAAAGCCTATGCACTTTTTCGGTTCAATGGGGCTTTTTTCATTCTTTATCGGTTTTGCCATACTGGTTTACCTTACAATTGCAAAATTTGTCTGGACAGAATACGGTATGACGGAAAGACCTATTTTCTTTTTTGGAATACTTGCCATTATTATTGGCACTCAACTATTTCTGACCGGATTTTTGGCAGAATTGGTAGCGCGTGCAGCACCTAACCGCAATAATTATATCGTTGAAAGGTATTTGCAGATTGAGGAGGAGAATGAGCGATAAATCACCTAAGAAAGAAAGTCTGATGAATTCCTTTCAGGAGCTGATCAGCGATAAGCTGATGGATCTTTTTGATCTTGTTATTATGGAGCGCAAAGCTTTTCATGAGCATGACAAAAAAGTAAAAGCCGGTCCAGAAGAAATCAAAAAAATTATCTCAAATTACAGCAATACCAATGCTGCTATTTCCGGCGGATTGTCCCTCATACCGGGTGTTGCGGGCATGGCTACTGTATTACCCGAGATTGCCCTTGTTGTCCGGAATCAATTGCAGATGATTTATGATATCGGTGCAGCAAACGGCAAAGAAAAAAGTATCAATAAGGAACTGATGGCCGGAATTCTGGTCACATATTTCGGCTCAAAAGGTATTGAAATGCTGACTGTACAGGGCGGAACTGTGCTATTGAAACAGACATCCGTTAAATTTTTTGAACATATTGTTTCTCTGCTCAGTTTTGAAATTTCGGAGCAGATTATTCAGTCAGCCATTGTAAAATGGGTGCCGCTTGCAGGTTCGGTGGCAATGGCGGTATGGTCCCGATATACCACAATGAGAATCGGCAAACATGCGGCCAATATTTTCAGTAAAAACATAGAACAAAGCAAGGAAACAGCTACAGAAACAGAACTTTCAGCTCCTAAAGAACTGAAGGCTGCCGATTTTGAAGCTGCTAAAATCAAAGCCCTCATCAACTTAATGGGCTTGGATTTAGCGCATGATCAAAGAGAAATCAATTATATAGAACAGATTATTCAACATTCCAGTTTGGAACTTGACGATCAACTTATTTTAGCCAAAAAGCTGCACGAAAAAGTAGAAATAAAAAATGACCTCAGCATTTTCAAAAACAATCCCACCGCAATAACGGGTCTTATTGTGGATTTATTGGCTTTGGCCAAAACAGACGAGTCTGCACAATTGGCAGAAATGCTTTATTTGAAAAAAATTGCAGTAGAAATTGGGTTAACAAAGGAGGAGTTGGAGGAGCTGATGGGCTAGGCCTATCACTTTTGCTTTGCTCTTATTTCATCTAACAAATCAGCTGTTACCAAGCTAATTCCGCGTTTTTTTGCTTCTTCAACAATTTGAGTCAGAACTTTTTTTAGGAATACGCGAGGCACTCTTACTAATTTTTCTGAGGCTTCAATATCCCACTTTACTTCGGGATCAATTCTTTCTGCCTGATAATGAACAGTATTAACATCCTGTTTTTTATCTTTCGGAATGTCGACTGGGTAAGGATCTTTAAAAGGACTGAACCAAAAATGCATATTATCCCTATAGCCGTAATCAACAGGCAAAGAAGGGAAAGAACCACCATCAGCCAATGCCTTTTTCCATTTTTCTTTCATGATAATTTTATCAACAGTCAGTAAAAAATGGTACTCCAACTCATTGACCATATAAGGATGAGAACTGTCCCAACTGCATTCAAAAACCTGAACCGCTTCTTCCAATATTTCAGGATAAATTATTCCCTCTTTTTTATTGTCTCGTTGAGATGAAAGCAAATGGAATATAGAATGTTTCATTTTTTCTTCGGTTGTTTCACCCGGAAAGCCTAATTCTATACAGCATTTCAGGTATTCTTTATCATCAGGTATAAAATTGATAGCAGCAAGTCCAGTCCTTAGAATATTCTGAGCCGTATTACTCCTCTTGCAATGAGCATCATGGCATGTTTTCCTGAAATAACATGCGGGAAACAAAGTGAGTAAGGTGCTACATTAGTCTGTCCATTCTCTGCAATTGTAGTCATAAGCACCACCGGCATTGGGAAAAAGCTCGATGTCTGATAAAAATTATCGAGAATGGGAACGTTGACAAAGGAACCTTCGTCTTGGTGTCCGAACCAGGAAAATGGGTTGAACATATTAAGCTGTTAATAAAATTAAACAGTTACAACCAAAACAGGTAATTCCCCTTTAATTGCAGTGACATTAAAAAATCTCAACGTTTTCTCCAAACTACCGATCAATCCTTTCACATTGTATTTATTGAAAACATCACCATTCCAATTTTTAAATGCTTCGGGATCAGCAAGCATTTTTTCATCAGCCAATTGAGTTACTTTTTGGGAAAGTAAAGATATTGAATCATTATCCAATACAGCGACTTCATTATCTAGAAGGGTTGTACTAACGGTATTAAAACTATCTGCTCCCTTAATTTTTTTCCAAATTTTGAGTATAGTTTTATAAACAGCAGTTAACGATTTATCATCCATATAATAAACATCTGCATCATTTCCCTGATTAGCAATTCTTTTCCATCCATTGTAATAAAACTGAGCGGTGATATCGTCGTCATTTAACAATGGTCTTAAAAGATGCAATAAATTTGGCCAATCATCCATTAAGGAAATTTCGTCCGCAAAACTGATTGAACCTTGCAAGCCAATAGTAGCAGGCTGTTCTTGGTTTAAAATCAGGATTCCAAGTTCTTTTGTTTTCTTGGTCTTTTGTGAAGATTCAAAAATCAATTTTGAAATTGAAAGTAAATAGTAAGTTGACATAGCTTTTATAAAAATTAAAAAGCCACCTTTCTGTGGCGATATTTTTATTGAAATTATTCTAATATGCTGGGCAAACCAGCGGCATAAAGCGATAGGCAATCCCGACTGTAAAAAACATATAAGCATCTTTCCCTTTTGAATCTCCGCGTTGTCTGCCTGGACGGCCGATTCGTTCCCCCAATTCAACGGAACGGTCAGAAAGAGCTGCGGCAACATCTCCATGATAAGCTGCGATAGCATTTGGATCTCCATAAACACCACGTACATCATCCAAATAATCTGTGAAAGTCATTCGGCCGGTCATTTCAATGTTCCAACTGATGTAAGGATTCATATCAATTTTGATACCGCCACCCAGAAGAACTGCTCCGGTAACCAGATTGTACTCTTCTCCCCTAGCCTGTCCTTCTGTGCCAAGTGTCTGCAAGCTATAACGTACGCCATCATAAGTTGCTGTCGGATTAAAATGAAAGAAGCCTAAACCGGCCAATAGGTAGGGTGATACAGGTTTTTCATCTCGGGTATTGTTGTGAAAATCCTGAAAATTGAACTCAACAACAGCTGATAATTCAAAAACATTGGAACGAAAACTGAGATTTCTGGCTTTTTCAAAAGCACCGATTGAAGTTTTGTCACTGCCTCCTATATTCGCAAAACTGCCTGCAATACGAAAACAGAGCCTGCCATCAAAATTTCGGCGGGCAAAAAAACCAAGTGCCGCACCGGGCTGACGCAGACTGAAACGGGGACTCAAATCTCCTGTGTATTTGGCAAGTCCTGCATAACCGCCTACCTCCCAACCTTCCTGAGCCTGAGAAACTGTGATTGCAGAAAAGCAAATTGCCAAACCTAAGCCTATTATTTTTAAGATACTCACGATAATATTGTTTTTGTGTAAAGCCCTTTGTGTTGGACAGCAAAATAAAATCAATTCACTTATTTCCTCTTTTTTGAAGAAACAGTTGTAATGATTTAAAATTAAAACGTTAAAAGTAGAGCTTTAGACAATAGGTAATTTTTTATAGAAAAAAAAGGAATTCTAAAGATGAGCTTATTTCAATATTATGACAAAAATCTAACGAATCTTACTGTCTTTTGTTGTGTTTTTTAAACAAAAATCGAGCCTAGTTCCTTGAATCTATTCCCCAATGCAGCTTCTCTCTAATCATATAAAGGAAGTTTCGATCGCTTGGTCTCAAAAGATTTACTTTAAAGGGACAGCGGCGGACTGCCAACTGACAGGATGCTTTTATGGTATGATAACGGGAATCGAGCGTACAAAGGAAATTTTCTGCACGCCCTTCAATCTCAAAAGAAATAACAACATCATCAGAAAGCACTATTGGTCGTACATTTAAGTTATGCGGTGCAACAGGTGTAATGATAAAATTTCCTGAACGCGGAAAAATAATTGGTCCCCCGCAGCTGAGTGAGTAGCCTGTAGATCCTGTGGGAGTTGCGACAATAATACCATCCGCCCAATAGGAATTCAAAAAATCGCCATTTACATAGGTATGAATTATTACCATGGAAGAAGTATCTCTCTTCAAAATAGTAAAGTCGTTGAGGGCAAAGTTCAGATCGCCAAAAATTCCGTCTGAAGTATCGAGCTGAAGTAAAGTCCGGGGATCATGAATGAAATTATTCTGTTCCAAAGCTGCTACAGCTTCAGCAATTCTGGTCTTTTCAAACATAGCCAAAAAGCCAAGCCTACCGAGATTAAAACCTAATATGGGCACTCCACTGTCCTGAATAATAGTTACTGCTTCCAGAATGGTGCCATCGCCCCCCAAGGTAACACAGAAATCAACATTCTTTTGTTTAAAATCTTCGTAACAGGTGTAAGTATCGTATTCATTTTCAATGCTGACCCTACCGTCGAAAGATTCGATATAATCCTGAAAAATACTCAGTTTTATTTGTTTACGCTTTCCTAACTCAATAAAGAGTTCCTGAACGAGCTTTTCATGTTCAGGTTTTAAAAATCGGCTAAAAATGGCTATTTTCATTGTCTTTTTGAATTAGGTGTTAAAAGTGGGTATCAAGGGAGGGTACTATTATTAAA
>CAINVS010000683.1 GCA_903854205.1 uncultured Bacteroidota bacterium
AAAAATCTTTTAAAAATATATTCAAAAAAATGGTAAACTAAATAATCATATCATAATAAACAACAACTCATCCAAAATCCGTCTCAATTCCTGTGTATTGCCCGCCCAAACCATATCTGCCACATCGGTTCGTTTAATAGGAAAACACACAATACTGTCCGTAATATTATGTCCGGGATGACTGCCTGTCAGTTTTTTTAGTTCCATTTTTAAGGCCATAAGATCCTCGTTACTGATATTTGGCGCCAAAAAAACTGATTTTTGAAGGCGTTCACATCCATGTCTTTGTAATAGCTGTGCCAGCTTAGTCCTTAGGGAGCTTACAGAAATATCGTAACTGATAATATAGTGTCTGTTCATCTTCTTAGAAAAAGCACCTGCGTGATATATGCTATTGTAATACAAATCATTAACATAACTATCAAATCATAAAAGCCAAGATGCCCAATCTGTTCAGCTGTTTTTCTTTTTTGAATTTCATTCCTGGATTCTTCTTCAAAACGCTGTGAGCCCTTCACCCCGTTTCCATCTTTTTCTCTTGCCTGTTCTGCCGCTAATACAGCACTGTCGGTTAACATTTCAGATCTATTGGGAGAAAAATAGCTGATTTTCTTTTTAGGGGAGGGATTATGAGCATCCAGATTTATTCGTTCTTCTTTCACCAATGCCGTTGGATGATCATGATGACGTGCTGTCGGATGTTTTAAAATTTCTCCGTCGGGCATTTTGTATAACCAAAATCTTACTCCCCCATGTCCGGAACATGCTCCACGACCTCTTCTATCCTCTTTTATTTCATCCATACAGATACAGCCGACCCGAATAGCGCCTTTTGGCGCAGGAGTTTGAATTTCATTGGCTTTATTATGAAATGTTTTTCCGGGCCTTGTATTTCGTTCCTCTTCAAGATCCGACGTTTTAAAAATATCGTCCCAGAGGTCTTCTTCCAATGAATCCACAAATTCATAAGTTTCAAGTTCCGGATCTTTGTTTTCAATTTGAACAGGAGTTTTTTTTGAAGTTTCCTCACCCCATAAAAAATCTCCGTAATTTATCAGTAATGCAGGCGCACCTCCAATTGTACCAATTCCAAGAAGATAAAACAAAATACGTCTGAGCTGAGTTGACATTTTCATAGTAACAAATTGAAGAGATTAGTTATTATTTAAAAATCCTAAATACTATCAAAATTTCTTATTCTACCGGCCAATGTCTGTGCATCCAAATCAATATGCGTGGATCTTTTTCTTAATTGTCCGTTATAAATTTCTTTTGCTTCCAAATATTCCAACATCGCCCCTATTACTTTTTGTTTGCCTGATGAAGCCAAGCGGATGCCTTCCATTTCTGAAGGAATTTCAAAATCCCTGTCAGGATCAATAGTTGCTTTATAAACAATTTCGATAACTGCTACCCGTTCAGCCCAATGCCGATACCGTTCAATGCAGTCATAAACCATAGTCGGTCTGTTGTAACGGTCGGTATGATGAACACCCATGTATGGGTCAAGACCTGACTTTATTAATCCCAACTCAACTATTGGATACAGCATACCATACAGATAATTTAATAAGGCATTGAAAGCATCATAAGCCGGGCGTTTTTCCCTTTTTTCAAATTGCCAATGATCAGGCAAAGATTTGGAAAGAGATTGAAAATAATGTCTCGATCCTGTACCTTCCATTCCTCTATAAGCTGCAGCAATGTCATCAATACTGTCATTTTTCTTGATCACCCAATTTTGCCAACGTTTATATTGCCGATCCAGCAGGGGAAGATTTTCATTAAACACCTGACTAAATTCTTTGCTTTGCAATCCCAATTCAGCTGTTGTATTTTTAATTAACTTTAAGGTTTCCATCTGCTGTTCAACTCTATAGGTCAATGTTTCTCTAACCCATTGCATACCCTCCTGACGGTCTGAAAAAAGCGCCTGTTTTTTTCTAATTGTGGACACAGAGCCGAACTGTCCGCTCCAAATATAGCCTTTTGATCTGCCCAACTGATCAATAAATATAAACGGGATAGCATTTTCTAAAGCCAGCAAAATTGCATCGCTACTGACAGTAATGCCTTTTGTAGCAAAAATGCATTTCAGCTTTCGTATGGCAATGTGTTGTCCGGTTGAATTTTTAGGTTTAAGCCAAAACATGCCGTTGTCAACGCCTAAAAATGCGCCATAAGAATCGAGATAAAGCTGCATATTAAATGGATTTAGAATTGCAAATAATACCCTTCCTCTTGTTTTGCAAAAAACATTCCATTACATAATTTCCTGTATATCAATACCAAGACAAAACAAAAAGAGTCAATTACTGACAACTGCTGTCAATTTTTGATAAAATCAAATGCCGGAGATTAGATATTTTACAAAATATTGTGTACGACGGGATTGAATTAACAAAAAAAACTATCTTTGTCATATTCATTCAGCGAAAATATAATAAAGAGATGAAAGAGCTCCGACTATTAAGTGTTACCTTTCAGGACACCCTTCAACCCTGGGAATTGCCGGCTTTTCGCGGTGCAATAGCACAAAAAGTTGGATGGGAACATGATTGGTTTCACAACCATAACAATAGCGAGGAGGGAGAAAAAACGATTTACCGCTATCCCCTTATCCAATACAAGCTGCATCAGAAACACCCGATGATGCTCTGTATAGATCAGGGCGTTGACGAAGCTCATCTGCTCTTTACCAAACCGGACTGGTCATTGAAGGTCAATAACGAAAAACTGGAAATGAAGATTCAGAGTCTGAATCTCAATAATTTCAAAATGCGCCTTTTTGAAAAACCGCAGCAATACCGACTGCACAATTGGCTGGCGCTGAATTCCGAAAACTATAAAGCCTATCACGACATGACGCGGATAGGCGATAAAATAACACTCCTGGAGCGCATCCTGACCAATAATATCTTAAGATTTGCTGAAGGCATCGGTTGGGAAATTCCCGAAAAGATTGAATTGGGGATAACTGACCTTATTAAAGTCAATAGGGTTTCCTATAAAAATTTAAAAGTCGAGGCACATAACCTCGACTTTCAGTCTAATGTTTTTCTTCCCGATTTTATCGGCTTGGGAAGAGGAAGTTCTATGGGATTTGGTGTTATAAAACATTACCGTTAGGATTTAATAAGTAATGCCAATCAAGGGTTGAGATATCAAATTTAAGTCGCATAACGCTTCCTCGGGCTTTTTTACTTTTGGCATAATCTAAAAGTAACAAAAAATCAATACTTGACTTCTGATCCTTGCTTCAGATCTCAAAACCATAAATAAATTCTTCCAACTTTTTTAAATTAAGCACCGCAGGATCTAAAAAGGGCTATGATGACAAAAAAAATAAACCCGGCAATTATTTGATAAAACAATTGCTTTCCTGCCCCTTTTGCCCCTTCAACCAAACCTGCAGAAACCATCCCCTTAAGGTCTTTGATGGTTTGTTTGGCAAGTTCCACAGCCTGTTTCCTTGCATTTCTGATCCATTTTTCGAGATCATCATCAGCTACTTCAAAATCGTAAAATTCGGAATCATTATTAGTGTAAGTTTCCTGTTTGGTATCGGGCTCAGTTTCAGTTTTTTTATGATCTGATTTTCTGTACTTATATTGAAGGAAACTTTCATAAGCAATGTCATATTTCATTCTTGCTTCAACATCTTTAAGAATGAGGTAGGCTTCGTTCAGCATTTGCATTTTTCTGGTGGTATCTGTTTCCGTATTCCTGTCAGGATGCCATTTCAGTGCCTGTTTTCGGAATGCAGCTTTTATTTCTTCCTGAGTTGAAGCAGAATCGATCTCGAATAATTCATAGTAATCAATAAACATATTTTTATCGTTTATCAAGTTCCTGACTGTCTCCGGGTAAATTTCCATCATCCTTTTTATCCGGATTATATCTCCAAATTGCCGTAATTCCGGCAATTAAACCTGCAATAAGCGCAAGTTTAATAAATGCAACTTCCTGTACCGCAGCAAAAATTGGAATTGCAATAATAAAGGCAACAATAGATAAAACGATCTTTAATATGACATTCATAGTGAGCAGTATTTATGTTAATTAGTTAAAATAGTTTTTAGCAGTAAGGTAATCAAAGGTGAATAAAGAGCGGCTTTATCCAACCAGAATATACCTTCAAATCATTAGTTCAGAATTTTTTGAAGATCATCCCAATTCACTTTATTGGCCTCAATACTTTCAAATTCCAGTTCCTCTTCGTTTACAAAATCATTTAACCATAAAGAAATATGATTCGGGAAACGAATCATTAGTTCTTTATTTTCTAATTTCAGAGCCTTGGTTATTTGCTGCAGATAGAAGATTTCAGATTTGGCAATATCACCATCGGCTTCAATCATTCTGATCAAGGCTTCTGTCAATAATATTCCCTGCCGTTTCTGCAGTTTACACAAGTTTAGTTCGGCAATAAAATCAGCAATGACAGCAGCTCCTTTATTTTTAAAATCGGTCATTATTTGATTAAAGCGTGTATTGTCAGGAACCTCATTGAAATAAGGAGAGGACTCGAGCATTTCTTTTAATTCAGCCAATTCGGATTCATGAATTTCTCCATCGCAAGCCATTGCATAAAATACCACTTTAAAAAGCAGTTGATTAAATTCTGAGTTTTGCATAGTTTTATATTTAAATACCAACTGATCCGATACCTATTACTTTTGTTCCCACAGGCAATAAGCCTATCAACTGTTGATCGATATCTCTAAGGCGATCCCAATTTTGATTTTTTGCTGCCTGTACGCCTGATTCAATCAATGACTTTGCTGTCTGCTGATCCTTAAATCGGGAAGAATGATTATCGATCAGATCTTTAAAAATAGCTACTAAAAACCCGGGGACTCTCCAAAGTACATTGATGTGAATGCTGCTAAATTTAGAAGTCTGTTCTTTTATTTTGGTAATATTCTTTGAAGTAATAAGATAGGAATCCTGAGAGAGTAAATCTCTTACAGCCTGCAACTCCATTTCATTGCCATGTTCTTCAACAAGTTCGAAACATTCTTCTTTGGCAGTCTCATAGTCCTGCAAAACAGTTTTTAATTGTTTATCACTGATTGATTCCTGAAATCCCTGCGCAATTTTTCTTTTGACATCTTCCAATTGATATCTGGAGTCGGTAACATCATCATTACTTATTTCAGACAACTCATTATTAAGTTTTTGTGTCTGTCTTTGCAATTGTTTCAATAATGCCGCTTTTTCAAATTCCTGAGCTGATTCTGCTTCTCTTAGTTCGCTATCAATGCTTTTCATCAAATCCTGACCCTGGTTTTTTAAAAGATTTACCGGCACATGTCTAACTTTTGGATTAAATGTCTGTTTGAATTCCTTATCAACCATCCGCACATATACTGAAATTGACAAATCTCTACTCTCAGTCATTTCTACAGTTATTTCCACATCTGACCCTTTTATCAGATCCCTTTCCAAATCCGCCCCATTCAATTCCATATAGCCTATCGTTCGAGCAGTTTCAGGCGAAAGGGAATTAGAACCTTCAACTATATTGATCCTTACATTGTCATTACTGCCTTTTTTTACATTCTTTGTAAGTGGTCGGATAATTGTTGTGCGGGTTGGCAAAACCGTATTTCTGGCAAAAATCTGTAACAGGGTTGATCGCTCCGATTCAAGATCGTCTATTTCCAGACAAATATCATCCGGCAAGGGTTGACCTGCTACCGAAAATTTTCCCTGTGCGATTCCGATGGTTTCAGCATCAGATGGCACCACATTCCCTAATGAATCATAAATAAAAAGTTCAAAGAAATTGTAGGAATCAGAAACAAGCGGCAGTTCTTCGGAAAATTGTTTTTGTAATAATTTTATTCCCGTATCAAAACCACCATCATTTCTTAGAATCCTATAACTAAAATTAGCCCCTGCTCCTTCTACACGGGCAGCAAAAAGTTCTTCCAAGTCTTTGGTCGCTTTTTGAAAGGCCATTTTTACTTTCAATTCACCGGTTTTTTTAACAACCTTGGTATCAAATTCTTTATTTTTTGTCCCAGCATAATAAGCTGCTCCAATTGCAACTGCTGTAGTTGGATCAATATCACATCGAATTTCTACATTCAACAATTCAGCAACTCTATTTCTTATAATAGGTATATAAGTGGAACCACCAACCATAAGTACAAAATTTATATCTGTTGATGATAAAGAATTTCGGGTAAAAATCTTTTTAACCATTTCAATCGTATCATCCACTTTTGGCCTGATCATTTCTTCAAATTGAGTACGGGAAATATTGACCAAACATTCTATTTCTTCCCCATTGTCATCTTTTAAGGAAAATTCCATTTCGGCAAAAGTTTGAGCAGATAATTCAACTTTTGCAGTTTCTGCAACATTAAGACATTTGTAATAATTTGCATTATGTTTACCCGATGCGCTTTTCATCTCTTTTTCAAGATTATTGAAACTTCCTTTATCTTCGAGATATGGAATAATAACCTTTTCAACAATCATTCTGTCAAAATCCGATCCGCCCAAGAAGTTATCACCTTCATGATCTAGTACCCGCATTTCTCCGTTTTCTATTTTGACCAATGCCACGTCAAAAGTACCTCCACCGAAATCATATACCAACCAATGACCGTCTTCCATATCTTTCACTTTTGATTGATTTGCATAGGCAAGACTCGCTGCAATGGGCTCTTGAAGTAATACGACCTGTTTTAGACCGGCTTTCAGCCCGGCTTCCTTCGTTGCATTAGACTGAATGGTATCAAATGAAGCAGGTATTGTGATAACCGCTGCATCGACCTGTTCATCAGTAACAAAGGTTTTTAAATATTTTAATACTTCAGTTGATAATTCTATCGGAGTTTTAGATTTACCCAAAGTCTTTATAGGGAAGCTTTCAGAGGTACCCATTTTTCTTTTAAAAATTGCTTTGGTATTTTGCGGGTCTTTTTCCAAACGGACTTTAGCCATTGTTCCGACTAATATTTTATTATCACGATACGATACTACTGATGGTATAGTATCTTTCCAAGAGCTTGGGTCTCTAAAAATTTTGACCTCACCTTTCACAAAACAGGCAATTGCAGAATTTGTCGTGCCCAGATCTATTCCATAGTTTATACAATTCTTCATTTTGGTTAATTTTGAGATGAAACAATTACAACTGCTTTTTGAACAATTTGCGTATATTGACCCTGCTTGAGACGGATTATTGGCTTTAGTACTTCAATTATCGATAAATTTTCTGTACCCTCCCCTGCAATACTTGCTTCACAATCTGTTCGGGTTTCATTATAAGGCTGTCCGAAAGGATCTTCAATTAAAAGTCCCATTTCTTCTCCCTGACCTACAGGCAAACGACTGCCCATTAAGTCGTATACTCTATTTAGATTTCGGTGCATACTATTAGGCTCCTGAATTTTCTTGATTTTTTTGTCAAGCTCAAATAGCTGATTGAGGACTTCAATATAGACCTCAATCCATTTAGGCAAGGTTGGTATTTGCATAAATCTTATTTTAAATTAAGTGAATAGAATTATTTACTGCACATATTTATTAGGATAATAAAAAGAATAACAAAACCGACAATTTTAAAAACAACAGGAATACCGGGTTCTTCAGGTGGAGGATAAGTGCCCCCACCATTAGATCCTTCAGGCATATTGAAACGAAGAGATGATGGGAGACTTGAGTTAAATTTATTGTATAATATTTTGCGGCTTCTGTTATCAGTATATTTTAATATTGACTGGAATAATGCAATGATTTTTTTCATTTTTTCAAAATCACTGTACGTCCCAAATTTAATTGCAATATCTTCCGAAAAAAGATTTAATAAAATACTGCCTACCTTTTCTGAGTTTACAGTTACCCCATGTGTCCGCAATGCTGTGTTAATATTATTTTGGATTTCATTTAAGATCTGTTGTAAGGTATTCAGATCATTCTGTTCAATTTGCTTAAGTGAAGCTTTGGCCTCTTTACAAGATTTTGCTGATTCAGGATTTAATTTAATCTTTTCAGCCAAGCATAGTAACTCATAGGCAAAACTCCAATCATCAAAATCATTAAATATAGCGACTGATAAAGCACGAAGAACCAGTCCAATCTGACTCCTAAAATCAGACAATTTATCAGGAAGAGCGTTCAGCTCATTTACATCCGCAAAGCCTGATAATTCCTGTTTTAACTGCCCTACTGTTATACTTTTCTTTTTAATACGCTCAAACAGATTTTGCGTATGTACAAGTTTGCCTGCATATTTACTGATAATTGGTTCATATTGCTCTGATAATATTCTTTCCTCCTGAATTTCTTTAATTTGAGTCAGGTCTTCTTTTATTTTATTTTTAACAAGTAATGTAGTTTTGACTTGTGAAGCCAATTCAACAATGCCAACTGATTCGTTGATAGCATCATGTTCATTGAAAACTGAAACAGAGAGGTATCTGAGACTTTGGGCAATCTCATCTCTTGGATTATCAAAATAGGCCGGAAGCCGATTTAAAAGATTAAAAGAGATCAAATTTTTAACCTTTTTTATGAGATTGGGTAAATCAGCCTCGTCAAGATTTTCATCGAGGTTTTTAATTGAATTTGCATTTTCGTTCAAGTAATTATAAAGCAACTTATAGGCTGAATCATGAAATTGCAGTGGTAAAGGCAGATTATATTGTGTTAGCAAATTGAAGTCAAAACTATTATTGTTTTTGAAGGCTTCAAAAAGCATTTTACTGTAGCTTAAGGTAAAATATTGTCCGACAAAATTAGACAAAGTTGAATTTTGCTGTAATTTGAGTAGATTGCTTTCCACTTCAAAAAATGATAAATCACCATTTGATAAAAAATCATTTAAACTATTATTCTGAAGAAGAGCTCTATAGCAAGATTTATTAACCTCATTATCTAGTTGCCCTGCAAGATTAAGAATATCTGATTTCCCAAGTCGTTGACCTTTTACAATAATATACCCGTCATCCGAAATTTCAATTTCGGCAATTTTCTTATTTTTCGCTTTTCTGAGTTCGATTGGATCATCTGTTGTCAGCTCGAGCACTTCATATGGATTTAGAAATTGATTCATACAGAATATGTTTAAAAAATGACAAATAATTCAATCTGTAAAAAGCTAAAATCAAGCCCATTTATAATTATTTGACAATCAACATATCGAGGCAAATACTACTATCCATTTCTGACAAAAAGCTATCCATTATTGACTCCTGCAAACAAATACATTATTTTTATTAAGATCCTAAAATTTAAAATATTTATGAAAATACTATGTTTTTAGCAAAAAATCTCCCCCCGATATTTTCGAGAG
>CAINVS010000684.1 GCA_903854205.1 uncultured Bacteroidota bacterium
ATCAACTTCCGATATGTCCTCTGTTGCCATAACTGGACATCCAGTAATAGGGACAGGCTTTTTGCCAGTCATTGTTATGAATGGACAACCAGTAATTTTATTTCTTCCTACCAATAATTCTTGTTCTGCTTTTGGTAAAGCATTCCAAATACCTAAATCAACTTTTATCCTTAAAAAATACAAATATGTGCCGCCAATTGTCCATTCATCTTTCTGAATTGTTGGTTTTATCTCTATTGCATCTAATCTTTCAGTACCGCTTTTTAAATTAGAAATTCCGTCATGAAACCCTATCCAACTGCGGCTATCTTCACGCTGGAAGCCGTCATAAAATCTAACAAACATAATATTTTTAGTACTTTGCAAATATTTCCACGTTTCAACAACGCCTCTATTGACTCCAAGTGGTGTATCAGCAACAAATTGGATACATAAATCTTCGGTAGCAAAATTTTTGATTGTATCGGCTGAATATTTTAGCCCACTCCCCTTAAGTACATCACCACCGCCAGTAGGCAATGGTGTTCGTAACAATCCGTATGTAATTAAAGGTTCCGTTTTCTCTTTTTTTGCACCAGTAATTAAAAAAACATTTTGACCGTATCCAATAGTAGTTTTTAAATTACAATTGGGAAGTTCAAAATCATCAAGTTCTCCTACTTTGCCCTTCTTCAAGTCGGTTAAAATTTTCCACAATCCTTGTAGTTCTTCATACGTGGAAGATAAAACTGCATCTTTCTCAATCTTAATGAATAGGATTGCGAAATGTTTACCGGGTTTACTTTTTTCTTGCCAGTAAATTCCTTCTTGTATTTTTTCTCCATTCATATTAAATGGTTCTTGGTTTTGACTTGACGGCATCATTGCCAGAGTTAAGGTACTCTTTGTAAAGAGTTTCTATTCTTTGACAGACTGCCGCCTCGTTACATTTTATTGGTGTGTTACTTTCTGATATTTCTTTGTATTTTTCAACAGGCACTTCTGACTTGCCTCCTACAAAAACAAAAGGTCCAACTTCTATTTGTTGAACAATCTCAAATCCACCTGTCAAGTTAACATCAGAACCTCCGATGGAAACGATAATGTCATCCAAGTAAACATCCTCAATATCGGAAGGGCCAAATTCTATTCTTTGATTGCCTCTGCTTTTTTTAATCCAAGATTGCGGCAGCGGTTGGTCATTGTATGAAAAAACCCCTTCACTAAAAGACTGAATGTACATGCCGATTGGGTCGGCAAAACCTACTTTGCGCCCTTCAAAAACAGCATTATAGGCACCCATTGCAGCGGCTGGGTCGGCATGACGACATGCAAGATGCTCTACCTTTTCTGCTCTGAAAATTTGCTCCTTCGATGCCTTCTGAAAATTGGATCCTTGTTTAATAGCATATGGGGTTGCACCAAAAAGAACGATGTAAAGCAAATCATCAAGTCCATTTATCGGATGTGTCATGAACAAAGCGTTATCCGTATTAATTTTCCCTGTTGGCTGACTCGGTACGCCTTTCTCATTCAATACCTTTTTTCCTCCATTTCCCGCAACAAGAGTAGAAAATCTTATTTCCCGCTCTTCCTTTGAAAGATTAGAAGGGTTATCAACGCCGTATAAGTCTTGCCATGAAGGTAAAAATCCCAAAATTGACTTTATTATGTTCCTCAGTTTACTAGGAGACTCAACAGCCAACATGACCCAATATTCTCTAAGTTCAGTTGTAATTTGAACTCTTTTTGGGCGAAGTTTTCCAGTCTTATCCATTTTATAAATTGTACGATACTCACAATATTCATTGTGGAGTTCGTGTCTGCCTCTTACATCCCAATTTGACAATTTTTTTGCAATATCACTACTCTTACAAAATGCAGGTTCTGCTGGGTCAGCAAACCAAGTAATTGCAGTCTTAGTAGGATTTGCAATTTCTTGGTAGTCCAATTTAAAAAAATCTGAATGTAAAGAATTCAAATTTTGATATTCTTGTAAAATGATTTCGTTCCACTTTTTGACAAGTGGACTGCCTAATTTGTCGGCATTGCCAGGTACTTGAAACAGATTTGCCAATTTGTTTTATTATTTTGTTGTTACAATTGCTACGAACGGTTGAATATACGAATATTCAAGGTTTAGAAAACACCACAAGCATGCCTCTTACAAAATTTGGCACAGATGTAGCAAGAGTTGCCCTTAGATTAGTTCCAAATTGTTCTGCACCTATATAACGAAAACCACCCAAAATTCAATAGAAAAACCAAGCAAAAAATTCATATCTATTGAAGTTAAAAAATGCGCTGAAAGATAATACAATGTAGTTAAAAGGTTAAGGAGATGAAATATCCACATTACCTTAATTCGGCTTTTCAAAAGCTGACTTAGAGAGCCAGAGGTTATATCTCCAATACAAATAATAAGCAGCAATAGAGTTGCCTCATGTAACGCCCTCAACACCTTTAACACGAGCAAATTCTGGACCTAATGTTACTAAAATACCAATAACAAACCAAGTTGGAAGTCCAAATAATAGACATTGGGCAAAGTGCAGTAGGCTAAT
>CAINVS010000685.1 GCA_903854205.1 uncultured Bacteroidota bacterium
GGTCTAACTCATTTAGACGCCGGCAAATCAATTCCAAGATTTTGTCATTACAGATACCGGGATTTAAATGACACAATAAAAATCGGCCCCTGAGATCAATTTCTCAGAGGCCGATTTTATTTATTCCAAATCAGAGCATTAAATTTTAGAAGCTGCAATTCTAAGCGCCTCATAAGTCTTTTCACTGATAGGAGCCAATGGCAGCCTCAATTCCGCGCTACAGATATTCAGAATTTCCAGATTTGCCTTGATGCCGCCGGGATTGCCCTCCACAAAAAGCAGATCGACCAGGTGCATTAGTTTATAATGCAAATCCTGTGCTTTTTTGAAATCTCCGGACAAAGCTGCGCGGGTCATATCGGAAAACTCTCGCGGATAGGCATTTCCAACAACAGAGATGACGCCGTCGCCACCGCAGGCTATAATCGGAAGTGTAATATTGTCATCACCGGAAAGGACCAAAAAACCATCAGGGCGGCCATGTATTATTTCCATACATTGACGAAGATTGCCCGAAGCTTCTTTGACGGCAATAAACTTTTCATGGGCCTTTGCCAAGCGCAAAGTAGTTTCTGCCTCCATATTGGAAGCGGTACGTCCCGGCACATTGTATAGAATAATGGGTCTTGGCGCTACTTCTGCCAAAGCCATAAAATGCAGAAAAATTCCCTCCTGAGTCGGTTTGTTATAGGCCGGACTCACAGAAAGAATGGCATCGACACCCTCAAAATGATATTCCTGCATTTGCTCCTTCACTTCGGCCGTATTGTAACCGCCGAATCCGGCAACAATGCCAACTCGACCGCCTGCTGTTTTAACAGTAAAGTCCATTACAGCAATTTTTTCTTTTTTGCTCAGAGTAACCGATTCTCCGGTAGTCCCCATTGTCACTAAAAACTCAACTCCGCCGTTGATATTGTGTTCAATTAGTCTTTCAAGACCATCATAATCAACCGTACCGTTTTTGAAGGGCGTAACAAGTGCGACACCGGTGCCGCGAAGATTTATTGACATATTAAATAGTGTATATGAATGCGAATCAAAGGTTGAAATCTTTTGTAAAGCATTAATTTTATTTTAAAAACACTAAAAATTACGGATTATGAACTATACGTTTATCATCATCAAAACCTTATCGATCTGTTTCATTTCTTTATCAAAATTTTGACTTCTGTTGTGCACCATCAGATCATAAAAATCGGATTGTTTTTCCCGATAATAGCCCACAGTCAGTTTTGCTTTAGCACTTTGAGCCAAAAAGTCCAAAGCGCCCGATTCACCTGAATAAAGTGAAATCAGAATATCAAATTCTTTTGATAAAAATTCATCTACCTTTCGTCCTTTTGGCACCAATGCCCAATTGAGGTCTTTTTTGCAAAAAGAATCAAAATCAAGCCCTTCAGGAATTTTTGGTTCAGAAGTAAAAGCAAAAACGGTTACTATTTTACCCCGTTTTCGCAAATTCTGAGCATAGTCCAACACTGCTTTATTGACCTCAGTATCCATGCCGGAACTGATGTCAATGAGGAGCGCTACACTTTTGGCTTTTGAAAGGTTAGTCAGCTCATTACTTTTGACTGTTGCTTTTTTCCTTTTCAGCGCCTGTTGGTAGAATATGTTTTGTATGCTGCTTTTTAAACTCATGGATTTACCGTTTTGGTCTTGGTATTTGGTAAAGGGTAGAGGGTACTTGGTACTTTGAAATAGGTTATTAGTCACTAGTGTTATGTTAATTGTAATATTGTGCCATCCTAATATCGGTGGACAAAAATTTGTCTTTCAATTCAAAGATAACGCACTAGTGTTCCCCCCAAATTTTACTGATGATTTAACCTGTTTGCAGCCCCATCGGGGCGACATTTTTGTAGCCGCAGGTAAAAAAATGAATATAGCTCTGTAGAGCGGCATTTACATAAATTTGTACAATAAAATACATACACAAAATGTCACCCCTACAGGGTTCTTTTCCTTCGCAGCTTACGCTGCTACAAAAATATCGCTCCTCTGGAGCTGGTTCCTGATGTAAATGGTAAATAACTA
>CAINVS010000686.1 GCA_903854205.1 uncultured Bacteroidota bacterium
CTTAAAACAATACGGGTAAACTTTCATTACTTATTGCCCACAATAGCTGATATTAGAAACTTTACAGAAACTGGAGACAACTATAATAACTCTCAAAATGGTTGTACGCATGCTCAAAAAGTAGTTGATGAAATGAACATCAAAAGAGCAGTTAGCTGCTTACTATTCAGGAGAAGTGGTTTTGAATAATTTTGAAATTGCTTCGGATGCAACATTTGAAATTGTGTATCAGGCCACATGCGGGTTCTAGAAAAACATCCCTAATGTTAATAAGCCTCTTTCAATTCGGAAGGGGCTTTTTTTATTAAAATATACCAAGAAAAACAATCAAGGCTTTAACTTTAGCGTTGAATTTAGAACAGCACTAAAAAATTCGCCATGCGTTTATATCTGATTTTCTTTGTTTTAATAGCCAATACCGCGCTTTACAGCCAATCATTTATCCTGAATCAGTTTTTTCAGCCGAGCCTGACAATGAACGGTGAGTTCACTATTGACAACACAAAAAATGCCGACAGCTGGACTCTGGGCCGCATCAATGCAAATCTCATCATACCCGTAAAGAGCAAATTGGATGTCAAACTGAATTTAATGGATATTTTCAATATCAAATCACTGTCCGATGTTAAAGATTTTGCAAAAGTAAAAGCCTATCAGATTTTTTGGACCTTCAGACCACAAGTGAGTGCTGTCCGCTACCGCCCCCTTTTCCCAAAACAGAGTCCCTTTGCCGACAGTATCAATTTAGCTTATGGTGTACAGACAGGTGTGACGGGCCTGCACCTGCTCAGCAAACTGCGTATTCTTTTTTACAGCGTCAATGTTGGCGTACAGGAGGAAATCAGGACAATACCAAAGCTGCGGCCTTACGGAAATGCCCTTTTCGGTGTCGTCAACTTCGACAGAATTCTGTTTTACTGGTATTATGGCATCGCGGTTGGGGCATCGGAAGGGCAGCGCTGGCCGGTGATGGCTGTACCTTTTATTGGAGTTGACCTGCATTTGGCCAAAAAATTCTGGTGGAACATCACCCTTCCGGTTCAAACCCGTTTTGAATGGAAGCCCAGCCGATTTGTAAAATTGGATGCAGTGGCAGGTTTGGGATCTTACAGCTGGGGATTCGGCAGTCCCGATAATATAGGAGATTATTCCAGACATTATCTCTCAGGATATCAGTTTAGAACAGGGCTTGCTATCAATCTTAAAACCAAAAGGGGTACAAAATTTTATTTGGAAGGCGGCTATATGCCTTTCCGCGGTTTCCGCTTTGATGCAGGCAGGACAAACCGACCTTTTGACAATCCCATAGATTTAAAACCTGCACCCTATTTTGCATTTTCTATCTACTATGGGTTTAAAAAATCATTAATGGGCAGTAATGTGGAGAATTTTCTAAATTTTTAATGGGGCTTTAAGAATTCTTCTGAAATTGGACTCTTTTCTGATAAAATAGAAATGAGCTTGTAACGTTTATTTTTGAAATTACTTCAAAATATTTTGAAGGTACTTGTCAATTTTCTCTGGTCTGTCTATTGGTGAAAAGCGTTTCATAGGTTTGCCGTTGGCATCGATGAGAAATTTTGTAAAGTTCCATTTTATGCCGCTACCCAAAAATCCAGTCAATTTACTTTTAAGGAATTTATAGATTGGGTGGGCATTTGTTCCGTTTACTTCAATTTTTGAAAACATTGGAAAACTGACACCGTAATTGATCATACAGCCTTCAGAAATAGATTTTTCGTCTCCCGGTTCCTGATTACCGAACTGATTGCAGGGAAAACCAAGTATAACTAATCCCTGATCTTTATATTTTTTGTAAAGGGCTTCCAATCCCTCGAATTGAGGTGTAAGTCCGCATTTGCTGGCAGTGTTTACCACGAGCACTGTTTTTCCTTTATACATTTCCATAGCAACGGTTTTTCCCTGAAGACAGACTGCTTCAAAACCGTAAAAATTTTCATTAGACATTTGTATTGTTATTTTAAAATTAGGTTATTCAGATTTGTTAAACATTGTCTGACTATTATTTTCGACGCGCTTTTTATTCAAAAATCCGGTTGACCATAGTGCCCAAAGAATGAGCAAGGGCTGAAAAAGCAATCGGTTAAAACGCGCCGCATCGGTATTTATTCCGAAGGCATCGACCTGATTGACATACTGCGAAATATTGCCGGGGAAAATTAAAACAAAAAACAAGGCAGTTAAAAGACCTGCCTGAATTTTATATTTCTGTAAAAAAATAAGCAAAAGACCCAAAGCAATTTCTACGAAACCGGACAGGAGTACCACCAAATCAGCATTCATGGGCAACCATTCCGGTACCTGTGCCTGAAATTCAGTCCGGGCAAAGGTCAAATGTCCTATTCCCGCAAAGAGTAATGCAGCGCCCAACAAAATTCTCAGTACCGATTTAATTAAAATGTCGGTTTTAATCTTAGTTTTTGTTGTCATAATTCATTTGATTATCGTCGGTGATTATATCGTTAACGATGTAATTTTAAAAAGGTTTATCCCTATCTGCTTTTTGCAATTTATTTATGCATATTTCGATAAGAAGCAGTAGCTTTAAAAAAATATCCTATATTAGAGTATTGGCAAAATACAACTGAAAAGCATGAAAATCAATTTTAAAAAACTGCAGCAACTTATCATAGAAAAAATTAAATCCGAAGAAAATATAGTATTAAAAGCTCATGAAGTTAAATTTCAAGTGGAACCGAACTATACCCTAAGCGATAACCGAATGACTTTCAAGATACTTATATTTGGCCAGCAGTTTTTACATGGTTATGCAGACCATAACAACACTGAACCGGATTTAATTTCTGATTGCTTTTCAAGATTGCATGATTATGGTAAAGATTCGGTAAAATGGCATATTTGGAGTTTGAAGATTCTGGATCTTGAGTTACGTTATGAATATCAATTCGATAAAATCCGTGACTTTTTATTTGACAATATTCCCGATTTGAAACCAAGAGACATTTCTATTCAGATCAGTGATATTTCAGCTGATGAAACAGATGAAAACGGCTTTCCAAAATATGGATTGTATATAGAGTACCCGTACAAGACCATTGAAATAGAATTGGATATATATAACTATGATTATCAGTTACTGGAATCCTTTATTGAAAAGTTTTAAAAAACCAAAAGCAAAAAACAAAGGCAAATAAATATTTCAAATGAAAGATTTTAAAAACAAAGTGGCAGTTGTCACGGGCGCCGGAGGAAGCGGTATCGGCAATGCACTGGTGAGGGCATTAGCTCAGGCAGGTGCTCATGTTGCATTTTGCGATATTGTCAATTTAGAAAAAACGCTGGAGGATATTAAAAACTGCCCGATTCAGGTCTATTCGGAAGTAGTGGATATTGGTAACAAAGAAGCAATAAATAAATTTGCTGCCAATGTTTTGGGGAAATTCGGGCATGTCGATATTCTTATCAATAATGCGGGAATTGCTACAGGCGACCGCAAGTATGAGGAAATGACTGACGAGGATTTTGAAAAAATAACGGATGTAAACTACTGGGGTGTAATCCGCAGTACAAAGGCGTTTTATCCCAGTCTTATTTCCAGACCTGAATCCGCCATTGTCAACATTTCCAGTACTCAGGGCATTTTGGCTGCACCTTTTATGGTTTCCTATTGTACTACGAAATTTGCTGTGAGGGGTTTTTCCGATTCGCTTCGCGTGGAACATCAGATCAGAAATATCAAAAATCTGACCATACACACGGTACATCCGGGAGCTGTTGCCACCAATATTTCATTAAATGCCGAACATCAGGGAGAAAGAACCAGAAATTTTCACAAACTGCTGCAAAAAAGAGGTGTAACACCTGATAAAGCCGCATCGGTTATCCTGAATGGTATCAGAAAAAAGCGCAGCAGAATTTTTATCAGCGATGGTCGGGTACAGGATATTTTGGCCAGACTTTTTCCGAGCGCTTTACATAGAATAATCAGGTTGGTGATGAAAAGCCAAAAATTATGAAGAAGTAGCGGGTAGAGGGTACTGAGTAGCGGGTACAAGACACTTTCTTAAACCTAAGAAGTACATAATGCCATTATAATCAGTGCTAAGCACCCTCTACCAATTATCTACTACCTACATCAGTATTAAGTACTCTCTACCATCTACCAAGTACCCTTTACACTACTATGTCTAATTCAGAACCAACAACTTACGATACACTCATCATCGGCGCCGGACTTTCCGGTATAGGTGCAGCCTATCACATCATGGACAAGTGTCCCGATAAATCCCTGGCCATTCTTGAGGCGAGAGCAGGCATGGGCGGCACCTGGGATCTGTTTAAATACCCCGGTATCCGCTCCGATTCAGATATGTACACCCTTGGCTTTTCCTTCAATCCCTGGGTAGACCCAAAATCTATTGCTGATGGGCCTTCTATCTTGCAATATATCAAAGATACAGCTGCCAAATTCGGTATTGACAAAAAGATCAAATATAGCCACAAAGTGCAGGATGCCTCCTGGTCGGACGAAAGTCGGGAATGGACCCTAACAATAAAAAACGACGATAGAGAAACGACGATGAAATGCCGATTCCTATTCTGTTGCAGCGGATATTACGATTATGCTGCCGGTTATGAGCCTGAATTTCCGAACAGTGCAGCTTTCGGCGGTACAATTGTTCATCCCCAAAAATGGGATACTGCCTTAAATTATGACAATAAAAAAGTAGTCATCATCGGCAGCGGAGCAACAGCGGTGACCCTTGTGCCAGAAATGGCAAAAACTGCTGAAAAAGTCACTATGCTGCAGCGATCGCCAACCTATGTCATGTCATTGCCGCGCAGAGACAAAACTGCCAATTTTCTAAACAGGGTCCTGCCGGGCAAACTGGCATACCGATTAATTCGCTGGAAAAACATCCTTGTTTCTCTGGCATTTTATCAGGCTTCCCGAAGATGGCCAAAAAAAATTAAAGATTATATTCTAAAAAAGGCCAAGCTGCAATTGGGCGAAAATTACGATATGAAACATTTTGAGCCCGACTACAATCCTTGGGATCAGCGACTTTGTATTGTACCGAGCGGAGATTTATTCAAATCCATCAAAAGCGCTAAGGCTGAGGTGGTCACTGATACGATTGATCATTTTACCGAAAAAGGCATTCTTCTAAAATCGGGAAAAGAACTTGAAGCAGACATAATCGTTACCGCTACAGGTCTCAAAGTTCAGCTATTGGGTGGTATGACGCTGCATGTGAATGGTAAAATTGCCGAGCCAAAGGACATACACTGTTACAAAGGTGTAATGTTCAGCGGTATTCCCAATTTTGCTGTAGCAATTGGCTATACCAATGCTTCCTGGACACTGAAATGCGATTTGAGCTGTCAGTATGTAACTAGGGTTTTGAATTACATGCAAAAGCATAAATACGCAGTCTGTACACCCAAATTTGACAGCAGTCAATTTGGGTCCGAGCCTTTGCTGGATTTTGATGCCGGATATATTAAAAGAGCTGCCGGCGTATTGCCCATGCAGGGTTCAAAGGCACCATGGAAGGTTTATCAGAACTATATTTTGGATATGTTTACACTGAAATATTCAAAGGCAACAGATCGTTTTTTGGAGTTTAGAAAATAAGTGAATTATGCTAATAAATTCCATAAAAACTGCCTGTCTGATCCTGTCCCTTCAGTTTTTCGTATCTGTTGAAATATTTTCACAATACTATGTCTTTTTCGGTTCATTCAATCGGGACAAAACTGCGGAAAGCCTTTTTGTGTACGAATTGGACAGTTTTACAGGAAAGCTGAGTAAAGTTTCTGCACTGAAAAATCTGCAGAATCCTTCCTTTTTGACCATCGCTCCAAAAGGAAAATATATTTATGCCTGTACAGAAAGTAAAACCCAAAACGCCGGGTCGGTCAGCAGTTTTGAGTTTAATCCGATAGATAAAACACTAAAATTTCTGAATAGCCAAAAAAACTGAGGGGAAATCCAACATTCAAATGTCGCCCGATAAAAACTATTAAAATTAACTGTCTAGTTATTCCATCATATTTAGATTGTTCTGCAAACAATCCAGCTGATTTTCATGTTAGGGGTATAACTTAGAATTACAGTAAATAGTATAAATTTCTGAGTTTGAATAGTAATTTCAAACCTTAAAGCACTGCTATTTAATCTTAAACTCATATTTTGGAGCATCCAATGGCAACTCTATTTTTATTGCTGGATTATTAAAGAACCTAGAAAAAATTTATCTGCAGATTTTTTGATGAAAAAATAGTTGTTCCTGTTTCAAATCAAAAAATTGCGCTATCTCTGCAATTGGAGAACATCAGTATGGGGTAATTGGGGAATTTACAACCATAAATATTTTTGCATTAAATCATATCAGATGAAAATTGTAGCCAGTCTAAGACAAGCCAGTAAGGAATATAAAACCGGCGATACCGTTATAAATGCCTTGTATCCCACTACCTTTGACTTTCACCAACAGGAATTGACTTTGATTATTGGGCCATCAGGTTCGGGAAAAACGACCCTACTATCACTTTTGGGCTGTGTGATATTTCCAACCAAGGGGGAAGTTTATATCAACAATAATCTGATTAATGATTTGAGTCAAACAAAGTTGGCAGATATGCGCTTGAAAAACATAGGCTTTGTTTTTCAAAGTTTCAATTTGCTGGCACCATTGAACGCTCTTGAAAATGTAATGCAACCGCTTATTTTAATGGGCTTGGGTCGGGCTGAAGCAAGACGCAGGGCTGAAGATGCTTTGAACAAAGTAAATATGGGCGACCGCATGAAAAATTTACCGAGGGCTTTGAGCGGTGGGCAGCAACAACGTGTTGCTATTGCAAGGGCATTAGTGACCAATCCCTTGCTGATGCTTTGTGATGAGCCAACTGCTTCTTTGGATATTAAAAGTGTGAGCATTGTAATGGCAGAATTGAAAGCACTCTCGGATGCCGGTAAATCGGTTGTGGTAGTTACGCATGATTTGCGTCTCAGACCCTATGCCGATCGCATTATTTATGTAAATAATGGTGTTGCGTCTGAAACGGAGCCGGAGGAAGATGCACTACATTAAACAGATGAATCCCTTTCCTACGCATAATTTTCAATTATTAACACAGTCAAAAATATCATATTTTATGCAATATACTATCCTAACTATTTTGGCCGCTGCTCTGCTTATGGGCTGTGCTGCCAATGAGGAAAGCAAAAAAGGTAATCAGCCCGAAACTATTGTTCCTGCTAAATTGGTAGTTAAGGAAATTGTGGGTATTGGGAAAATAGAACCTGAAAATGAAATTATCAATCTTGCCGCTACCTCGGGTGGAATCGTCAAGGAAGTCTTCAAAAATGATGGAAGCGAAGTGAAGGAAGGTGACATCCTATTAAAATTGGATGATGATTTGGAACAAATTCGTATAGAACAGGTCAAAAGTCAGATGAAAACACAGCAACTTCAGATTGAATCGGACTTGATTTCCATTAAAGATACCGAGTTAAAAATTGCCAATAAGAAAAAATTGCTGCTGTCGACCCAAGCCCTTGTCAAAAAAGGGGCAGAGACAACTCAAATTCTCGACGATTTGGAAACGGAGGTCAGTAGCCTTGGCATTAGCATTGAAAAAGGCAAATCGGCAGTTTCCCTTTCGCAAAGCAGGTTGAATGAATTGCAACAGCAGCTGAATTTGCTCCAATCCGAGGCCAATAAAAAGGTGCTGCGCTCGCCATATCAAGGTATCATTTTGGACATGCAAGCAAAAAAGGGCTCAGCAATCAGACAATTTCAGAACTATGCAGAATTTGCCCCAAAGGGTAAAAATATTATTCGTGCCGAGGTAGATGAAATGTTTTGTGATCAACTCAAAATTGGACAGGCCGTACAAGTCCGTTTGGTAGGTTCCGACAAAAACATTGCATCGGGTGAAATAATTATGCTTTCTCCATACCTCAAACGCAAATCGCTGTTTTCTGAAAAGGCCAGTGATCAGGAAGACCGCCGCGTCCGCGAAATCAAAATTAACATCAATGGCGATGCTGAACTGATTATCAACACAAAAGTAGAATGTGTTATTATAAAATAATGTAATGCAACATTTTCTATTTTTAAAAAACATAACAATGATAGGAACAGCATTAAAATTCATGCGTTACGACAAAGCCAAGAGCATAGGTATTCTTATCGGCATCGTTATCAGTATTTTCCTTATCGGCCAACAGATTGGAATTCTTAGTTTTTTGACAGGATTGATGGGGGGATTGGTCGAAAGTTCGAGACAGGATATCGGGCAAATTTGGGTAGTAGACAATATTACACAAAATGCCAACGAACTCGCAATGCTCGATGAACGCTTGGTTCGTGAAATAAGAACAATCGAGGGGGTACAAAATACATACCCTGTAGTTGCAGCCAATGCAATGGTAAAATTTGCCAATGGCAAATCAGCCCCAGTACTTATTATTGGGAGTGAAGCTCCTACCTTTGTGGCCGGTCCCAAGGATTCAAAAATAAACGAAGGCAGCCTGATAAACCTCGCAGAAGAAAATGCAATATCTGCAGAGTTCTATGATGAGTCCACATTCAGCAATTCGGTGGCCATCGGCAATCGGGTAGAAATTAACGGAAAGGCCGCTTATATTAAATTACAGACCAAGAATGCCCGAGGATTTTCGGGCTCATTTTTCTATACTACTCTATCGAAAGCAAGGTTTTATACCAATTTTCCGGAAACAAAAGTCAATGCAATTGCGGTGCAGGTAAAACCGGGCTACAGCGTAAAACAGGTAGTAGCCAACATAAACGATGCAATTTACGGCATAAAAGCCTGGGATTCTGAAGACTTAAAAAACACCACCATCCGTTTCATCACCATTTCTTCCAATATTGGTACCAGCGTTGGCTCTTTGGTTATATTTGCTATTATCAGCGGGTTTTTCATCATTGGACTAACCCTCTATTCTGCCACCTTGGACCGTATCAAAGACTATGGCACGTTAAAGGCAATTGGTGCACGAAATGCTTATGTGCGCAACCTAATTTTGACACAATCCTTTTTATTTGCCTTATTTGGCTTCGGATTGGCCTTTCTTTTATTGGAAGGGTTCAGGTCGGGCGTATCGAATGCCGGGCTTGTATTCAGCTATTCCTACCTCGAAATTTTGGGGCTTTTCTTAGTCACTGTTTTCATTTCTGTCGGCGGATCTCTTTTCGCAATTTGGAAAATCAATAGTCTTGAACCTGCTTCTGTTTTCAGAGGATAAAAAATCGAATCCATGAAAAATATTATATTCATACTCCTCATAGCTTTTATTGCTTTCACAGGTCAAGCGCAATCTATTCAATTGCAAGAATGTATAGCTGCGGCTATTAACAATAGAGCCACGATACAGTCGGCTAAAACGGAATTGATGATTGCCAATTTACAAAAGTCGGAAGCATTGAGCAGATACATTCCACAAGTTTCCATCAATTATGAATACCGCTACAATCCAATTATACAAAGTCAAGTTGTCCCTGTTGGGCAATTCAAACCAACGCCTGATGATGAAACGAGGGCGATTCAATTCGGAACGAATTGGCAACAAAACATTGGTCTAAATGTCACGCAACCTATTTTGGATTTTTCCATCAAAAGTCGTGTCGAAGAAAGTAAAATCAATGAAAGGCTAAAAAATATGGATATAAGCATCGCTACTGATGAGCTAAAAGTGGAAGTATTGAAATCGTTTGCAAATATTTATCAACTTTGCGAGGCTATTAGCAATGCAGGAGTCGATACGCTCCGCACCTTTGCTTCAATTGTCATGATAAGTAATAAGTTTAGCGAGGGTCGTGTGCTAAAAACAGATGTCAATAAATCAATTTTGAACCATAATAATACTCTTTCTAACTTTCGCTTGGCCTTGTCTGCATTGGTGAAAGAGAAAATTTATCTCAGCTTTTTGACAGGCCTGAGTTTGGAGCGATTGCTAAATAATGATTTTGATTTTCAACCCCCATTGAATAGTAGTTTGCTCAATAACATTGATAATATTTCGACAGATTCGATTGCGCGTTTTCAACAGTTTAGCAATCGAGAAGCCTTGGTTCGGGAGCAAATCAAATCAGAAAATCGCAAATATTTGCCGAGTATAAACTTTCAGGGCTATTTAGGGGCAAATCAATTTTCCGATAAATTCAATCCTTTTTTAAGCAACAGTTGGTTCGGAAGCAGTTATTTGGGTTTATCTGCGAAAATGCCATTGTTATTAGGCGAATCAAAAAAGAATCATCTTCAGCAATTTGAGTTGCAATCAAAAATCATAGGCAGCAATAGAATTGAATTGGAAGATCAGGTGAATAGAGATTTTTTGCACTTGAATCAGGAAATTGAAGAAATAAAAGAACAAATCGCCATCATAGCTCAAAATGTGGCTTTGATGACCGAAAATGTACAGCTTTTCCAGGACAGATTTTCAGCAGGACAGTTTAATGCCAATGAATTGAACTTGCAGGAAATTGACTTACAAAAGGAGAAAAATGTTTTGCTGGAGAAAAAAGCACAACTGACTAAAAAAGAAATTGACCGCATACATGTTTCGGGCAATTTGGGGGCTTTTCTAAAAGCATTGAACTGATAAATTCCACTTTTGCTTATTCAACTTTATCAGTGTAATCAATCTTCAAACAAATTTCTAAGATAAATTACCTACAAAAAGCGTTTTCAGCATTATTTTTACGATCCTTCCAAGATGCCGGCTCCGGAACGGAGGTGAATCTGAGCCATCATTTTACCAATTTCACCATGTGTTTTTTCCGAATTATTATATATTTTTCTCCGGAAGCAAAAGAAAAAAGAACCGCAAAGCTTCGGCCCTCCGCGGCTTCGATTTCCAGAATATCATTTTCTTTTAAATTGGGGATTGGATAGAAAAAAGAAAGCCTCCGGCAGGATGAGGATTTCCATAATCGTTGATTTAAAAAGAACAATAGGCCTGATGCTGTATTTCCCAAAAGGCTAAAGCCTTTTTTATCTCTTTTTTACTTTTGTCTCGTCAGTAGCTGACGAGACAAAAGTAAAAAAAAATCAAGTCGGA
>CAINVS010000687.1 GCA_903854205.1 uncultured Bacteroidota bacterium
GGATAAACACCTAAGAAAAGAATTAAGGCAGAAGCAATAATAAAAACTGCCAGTTCATTAAATGTCAAATCCTTGAATTTTTCCATTTTGTTATAACCGAACATACTCATTTGAAAGGCTCTGAGCATAAATACTGCGCCGAATACCAATGTGGTAGAAGCCAGAATGCCCATTAAAATATTGAAATTGAAAATTTCAAAAATCAATAAAAACTCTCCGATAAAACCTGCCGAAAAAGGAACTGAACAGGATGCCAGTGTGACCACTGCAAACCAAAAGCCGAAACTCGGTGCCAGTTTTGCAATACCGCCCATATCTCTGAGGTCTTTACTTTTCAGACGCTGCTCCAAAATATCTGCTACAAGGAACATTCCCACAGTAAGCATACTGTGGTTGAGCATTTGAACAGAAGCACCGAAAATTGATTCTTTAGTAAAAACAGCAATACCACCAGCAATAATACCAAGGTGACTCAGTGAAGCATAAGCAAAAAGCGTCTTGATGTCATATTGTTTAATGGCGATGATTGCTCCGTAGATAATGCCGATTGTGCCGAGAATTAGCACTAGCCAACTTGTTAGTTCGATGACTTCGGATGTAATTGGAATCATCCATTTGATCATACCGTAAAGAGCCATTTTCAACATGATTGCAGAAAGAAGCATAGTTCCGGCCATAGGTGAAGTGGTATAGGTTGACTTCTGCCAGGTATGCAACGGAAAAAGTGGAATTTTAACGGCAAAGGCAATCAGAAAACCTATCATAACCCACATTGCAGTGTTATAATCCAAATCTAAAGCCAAGAGTGCATCATAATCGAAAGAACCTGCCTGACGCCCCAAAGCAAAAAGGGCAAAAAGCATGGCTAAAGATCCGGCAAAAGTAAAGAGGAAGAAACGGAAGAGTACCGGATAGTTATTTTTATCTCCGAAGAAATAGATAATCAATAAAATAGGCACGAGTGTAAACTCCCAATATACATAAAAAAGCATACCATCAAGTGCGACGAACACCCCGTTCAAACCGAAAACCATAAAGAAGGTCAGGGCATGAAACAATCTGCTTTGGGACAAATCTCTGTTGAAATTGCTCAAAAAGATAAGGGGCATGGTCAAATTCACCAGTATCAACATCAGCATCCCCAATCCATCGTAGCCCATTTTGAAGGTGAGCCCGAGCGGATAAACCTTGTCAGGATTGAAGATGTAATGGGTCTCGGCCGGATTGAAATACATCAAGTGGACAATTACAGAAACCAGAATTGCTATTGATCCCGCCAAACCAAGGTATTTAACTGCTTTAGGCGGAAACAGGAAGGATAAACATCCTAATATGAGAGGTATTAGTATTAGTTCCAAGGTTGTAAAATTATAATAGAATAGCCAATAAAACAGATAAAACCAATAATCATCCAGAAAATATAGCTGGTCAAAATTCCTTTTTGAAGTTTGACAACATAAAATCCTAGGGTATTAAAAAGTTTTGAAATTGAATTTACCGCCTCGTTAAAAAATCCGAGCTCAAGATATTTGTATCCGGATGATGCCATCCACTCGACAGGTTTTACGAATAGCGTTGCATAGATTTCATCAATATAGAGTTTAGCATTTGAAAGCCGTTGCCAACCTTTCAGCTCTTCATCTCTAAGCGCTGTTTTTTGATGTTTAGCGTAAGTAATATAAGCCCAAGCCATAATACCCAAGGTCATTGCAGAAGCAGAGATCATTAGAATCCATGTAAAAATAGCATCGGGATGATGTGTGTGAACTTTGCTGAGGCCCTCTGTTCCTGCTGTAAGGTAATTGCCAAACCAATGAGCAGAATCGTGGAAAATAAGTCCCGGCAGATTTAATGCACCTCCGATGACTGAAAGAATAGCCAATATTATCAGTGGAACTGTCATTGCCCAAGGGCTCTCATGCAGATGATGTCTTGTTTCTTCATCAGATTTAAATGTCCCGTGAAATACCATAAAGTAGAGTCGGAACATATAAATAGAGGTCATCGCCACTGAGATGAGCATGAGCACAAACACTAAAGGATTATAAGTCCAGGCACTTGCCATGATTTCATCTTTGGAAAAGAAACCGGACATGAGCGGAAAACCTGTGATTGCCAATGTACCAATCAAAAATGTCAGATGTGTAATTGGCATATATTTTTTCAAATTACCCATTTTTCTAATATCCTGTTCCTCAGACATAGCATGAATAATGCTACCAGCACATAGGAAGAGCAGCGCTTTGAAAAAGGCATGAGTAGTCACATGAAAAAGTGCAACCGTATAAGCTCCGGTACCAAGTGCTACAAACATCAATCCCAGTTGAGATACAGTAGAGTAGGCCATAACTTTCTTGATGTCGTTTTGACGTAGTGCAACAAAAGCGCCATATAGAGAGGTAAAGAGTCCGATATAAACGATAATATCCTTAGTTAATGGTGCCAATTCAAAAAGATAATTGGAACGAATAACAAGGAATATACCTGCAGTAACCATTGTAGCTGCATGTATTAGAGCAGATACAGGTGTTGGGCCTGCCATTGCATCGGGCAGCCATGTAAAAAGTGGAATTTGAGCACTTTTACCGGTAGCGGCAAAGAAAAGTAAAAGTGTTAAGAGTGTCGCAAACTCAGTTGAAACGATAACTTTTTTACTTTGAACAGCATCGGCAATAACAGTGTATTCCAAACTGCCAAAATGATTGATGAGCATAAAGAGTGCTATTAGCAGCCCCACATCACCTATCCTGTTTACAATAAAGGCTTTTCGGGCAGCAAGACTATTTGCAATACCTTTTTCCGGATCGGAATAATTAAACCCGATTAGTAAAAAAGAACAGATACCTACGCCTTCCCAACCGAAGAAAAGCATGAAATAATTACTTCCCAATACTAAAATAAGCATGGAGAAAATAAACAGATTCAGGTAGGTAAAGAACTTATAAAAATCGCTCTTGTCAGTAATATAAGCCGTTGAAAACAAATGAATCAGAGTTCCGATCCCGGTAATAATCATTGACATCCAAATAGAAAGGGCATCAATGTAAAAACTGGCATTAAGTGCTGTTTCTTTATACTTCAGCATCGTAAAATAATGTACAGTCTTTGCCTCAGTAAAATTAAAGAACAGAAATAAGGCAATAAGAAAGGAGATAAATACAACCGTGGTTGCTAGGGTTCCAACGATCTGAACTGGCAGGATTTTTCCAACGGTACCATTTATTAAAGCAGCAAAAAAGGGTAGTGCAAGCATCAGAGCTAACAGTATTTCTATCGACATTTTGTTATCCTTTTAGATTGTTGAACAAACTGATATCGGTGGATTTTGAATTCCGGTAGGCCATAATGATTATAGACAGACCTATCGTTGCCTCTGCAGCAGCCACAACAACTGTAAAGAATACAAAAATTTGTGGGTCGGAACTTCCGTAATAGGAGGAAAATGCAACCAACAGCAGATTAGCTGAATTGAGCATGAGCTCAATACACATAAGCAGGATGATCATATTCTTTCTTATCAGCATCCCAAAGGCACCGATGGAAAAAAGAATAGTGGAGAGTACAACGTAAAATTCCATACAATTTAGATACCCGGTAAACTATCCGGGAAATTTACTGATTATTATAAAACAAAGAATTATAAAGAATTCCGAATAAATTTATTCAACAATGTGTTTCTCTCTTTTTGCCAACATAACTGCTCCAACCATCGCTGATATGAAGAGTATGGATGAAACTTCAAAAGGTACTATGTATTTTGAGAAAAGTGTTTTACCTAAATTTTGAACCAAGCCCACACTATTTGAACCGGGGTTCAGTGCCTCAAAATGCAGACTGTCTTTTAGAGCAGCAATCAATACAATAAAAAAGAGACCACCTATTATTACTGAGCCCAGCGTCAGATATCTCGATGATTTTGGCAAGCCTTCAGCACTGAGATTGAGCAGCATAAGCACAAATAGGAACAGTACCATGATTGCACCTGCATAAACAATAATATTTACTATGGCCAAAAATTGGGCATTCAGTAAAATGTAATGTCCTGAGATAAAGAAAAAGGTGATGACCAGAAACAAAACGCTTCTGATTGGGTGATTGCTGAGTACTACCATAAGTGCAGAACCGATGGTGAGTCCACCTAAAATCCAGGTTAGAATATCTGTTATCATTATTTGGTTCTTTTTCCTGTATGTTGGCGTTTGGTAATATCAATTCTGTTGTCTACCAATTCCACCAACTGATCCTTTCCATAAATAAATTCATCACGATGAAATTCTGTCGGAACTAACCTGTCAGTTAAAAATATGGCTTCTTTTGGACAGGCTTCTTCACAGAGCCCGCAAAAAATACATCTTAACATGTTGATTTCATAGACTGCTGCATATTTTTCTTCGCGAAAGAGATGCTCCTCTCCTTTTTTGCGTTCGGCAGCTGTCATAGTGATAGCTTCTGCCGGACAGGCAACAGCACAGAGCCCACAGGCTGTACAGTTTTCTCGGCCTTTTTCATCTCGTTTCAGTACATGCATCCCTCTGTAAACAGGGGCAAAAGGTCGGATCTGCTCCGGATATTTTACCGTATTTCCTCTTCTCATCAGGTGTTTGAAGGTAATCCACATTCCACCGACAATTGCCGGAATATAGATTTTCTCCATGAGTGTCATGGGTTTATCTGAAACAACTTTTTTTCTATTAGTCAGACTTTGCATGCTGTGAGTTGTTAGTTGATCGTTGTTAGTTCTTTGAATAAAAAATATTCAATTCTCAATTCAGGAGCTTGATATTTAATTTTTAATTACTCCAAAACCAGCCTTCATAAAGCGCAATTACTAATCCTGTAATCAGCAGATTTACGATTGAAACCGGAATAAGTGTTTTCCACCCTAAATGCATCAGCTGATCGAAACGGAAACGAGGTAATGTCCAACGAATCCACATAAAAACAAAAATGAAGAATGAAATTTTGGTAAAAAATACCAATAATCCAATGATTGCCAAAGTATTACCTGTGAAATAATCCATGCCTGGAAAATTAAATCCACCAAAGAAAAGTACGGCAATTAATGCAGAAGAAATAAAAATGGATACATATTCAGAAAAGAGGTATAAGCCCAATTTCATAGAACTGTATTCGGTATGGTAACCCCCAATCAGTTCTGAGTCACATTCCGGAAGGTCAAAGGGAGCCCTGTTTGTTTCTGCTAATGCACAGGTAAAAAATATAACAAAACAGACAGGCTGATAAAAAACATTCCAATTCATACCATGCTGTTTAGCAACAATTTCATTCAGGTCGAGGCTGCCGGTCATCATAATGATGGTTATAGCTGAAAGTCCCATTGCCAGCTCGTAAGAAATCATCTGTGAGGAAGCGCGAACTGCTCCAAACAATGAATATTTATTGTTGGATGCCCAACCACCGATCATAATACCATAAACGCCGACCGAGAGCGCTCCAAAAATAAAGAGTATCCCAAAATCAAAATTAGTCACCTGAAGTGCAATTTTTCTTCCAAACATTTCCAATGGCGGTCCCCAGGGAATGATAATACTTGGTATAAGTGCTACAAAAATGGTAATACCCGGGCCTATAATAAACAGCCATTTATCAGCATGTTTTGGTATAAAATCCTCTTTCATAAACATCTTCACACCATCTGCGATAGGCTGCAACAGACCGAAAGGGCCAGCTCTGTCGGGGCCGATACGGTCCTGAAACCAGGCAGCAACTTTTCGCTCGAAATAGGTTGAATAAGCGGCAATAACGAGTGAAAGGAGGAAGATAATGACAATAAGCGTCGTTTTCTCTATGATGAAAGCTAAATCCATTACTCAGTTTTTTTATGATGACGGCCTATTTTCGTTTCGTATTTTCCTTGAGAAATAACAGAATGCCTGTCAATTTTTCTAGGACCTGTTATGTTCCATTTTGATAAATCTTTCTTTTCAAAGCGGCATTCGTTGCAAATCCAACCGGGCTTGCCATCGATCATTTCCACTTCATCGTACTCATCTTTTCTGGTTGTTACTCTGTAAACCTCATCTCCAAACATCCAAACAACTGCTTTCCCGGAGCACTTACTGCAGGAACATTCTGCTTCCATCGGTTTCAGGAACCAAACCCGACTTTTGAAACGGGCTGTTCTGTCGGTAAGAGCGCCTACAGGGCAGACATCTATTACATTTCCTGAAAAGTCATTTTCAATGATATTCTCGATATAGGTACTGATTTCGGAATGTTCGCCACGATAAAGCACTCCGTGAACGCGTTCTTCCGTCAGCTGATTGGCAACATGAACACAGCGGTAACATAGGATACAGCGGTTCATGTGCAGTTTGATCGTATTTCCGATATCAATGGGATCAAAGGTTCTGCGTTCTTCTTCATATCTGGTTTTGCTGGAACCGTGTTCGTAAGCCAAGTCCTGAAGATGACATTCGCCTGCCTGATCGCATACGGGGCAGTCAAGCGGATGATTGATGAGCAGAAACTCAACAATGCCGCCCCTGTTTTCAAAAACCCGTTCACTGGTAAAATTCTTAACGATCATGCCATCCATAACTGAAGTAGAACAGGAAGGAACGAGTTTTGGCATAGGCCTGGGATCAGCTGTAGAACCCGCAGATACTTCTACAAGACAGGTACGGCATTTACCGCCTGTGCCGGGCAATTTACTGTAATAACACATAGCAGGAGGAACAATTTCTCCCCCAACCATCCTGGCAGCATTTAAAATTGTGGTGCCGGGTTCAACTTCGATTTCGATTTCGTCGATTGTTACTTTTATCATTATAATAAGATTGTCGCTGCGCGGAGCACTGCATGGTTCAGATTATCAGATTTTAGATATTCAGATCTGCTCTAAGAATTGGTTAAAATGACATTATTCTTTTCAGAAATCAAACCGAAGTTTCTCTTTTGAGATGTTTCACGCTCGTTTACATGCCATTCGAATTCTTCTCTGAAATGTCTGATGGCAGCGGCAACAGGCCAGGCAGCTGCATCGCCCAAAGGACAGATGGTATTGCCTTCTATTTTTTTGTTGATTTCAGCAAGAAGATCAATATCTCTCATATTTCCATGTCCATGTTCCAATCTGTTCAATACCTTTTCCATCCAGCCCGTACCTTCACGGCAAGGAGAACACTGTCCGCAGGACTCATGAGCATAGAAGCGTGCAAAATTCCAGGTATTTCTTACAACGCACTGATTTTCATCAAAAACGATAAATCCGCCCGAGCCCAACATCGAACCTGTGGCGAAACCTCCGTCAGCAAGACTTTCATAAGTCATAAGTCTATCCTGACCGTCTGCTGTCTTTGTTACCAAAAAATGGGGCAAAATTGGTACAGAAGAACCGCCGGGAACACAGGCTTTCAGCTTTCTGCCATTGGCAATGCCTCTACAGTATTCATCCCCGTAAATAAATTCCTCTACACTGACACCCATTTCAATCTCATAAACACCCGGTCTGACAAGATTTCCGCAAGCTGAGATGAGTTTGGTTCCGGTACTTCTGCCAACACCGATTTTTGCATATTCATCTCCGCCAAGGTTCACAATAGGAACTACGGCAGCAATTGTTTCAACATTATTTACTACTGTTGGATTTCCCCAAAGCCCTTTTACAGCTGGAAATGGCGGTTTCATACGTGGATTACCTCGCTTGCCTTCCAATGATTCAAGCAGTGCCGTTTCTTCGCCGCAAATGTATGCACCAGCGCCAGGAGCTACAATCATATCGAGGTTGTAACCTGTTCCTAAGATATTTTTACCAAGAAATCCATTATTGTATGCTTCTTTGATTGCTTTTTGAAGTATATCCAAAATCCAAAAATACTCACCTCTAATGTAAATGACAGAATAATTGGCACCCAAAGCATAGCTTGAAGTGATCATACCTTCCACCAAAAGATGCGGAATTTTTTCCATCAGATAGCGGTCCTTGAAAGTACCGGGTTCTGACTCGTCGGCATTGCAGACAAGATAACGTGGAACACCCTCGGGTTTGGCCAAAAAAGACCATTTCATACCGGTTGGAAAACCTGCACCTCCCCTGCCGCGCAGACCGGATTTTTTCACTTCTTCAACGACCTCATCGGGTGTCATTGATTTCAGTGCCTTTTCTACAGATTTGTAACCTCCATTATTTCTATATACCTCAAAGGTTTCAATACCGGGTATATGTACATTATCCAACAATAATTTTCTTCCAGCCATAGGTATAAAAATTATTTAGCTTCGTTTTTGAAATGTTCCAACAGTGTATCTACCGCATCTTTAGTAAGATGTTCGTAGTTTTTCCCTTTACACTGCAGCATCGGGCCATAACCGCAGGCCCCCATACACTCAACTGTTTTGAGTGTAAAAAGTCCATCAGATGTGGTTTCACCTACTTTAATGCCCAATTTGTTTTCGATATAACTGATGATTTCATCGCTGCCTACCAGCATACATGGGCCTGTTCTGCAAACCTCCAGCACATTTTTGCCTACGGGATCAATATGAAACATTGTGTAAAAGGTAGCCACCTCGTACACTTCTATAGGTTTGATATTCAGTATCTCCGCCACATAATTCATGGTTTCAATACTCAACCAGCTACGCTCTTTTTGAGCAAGATGAAGTATTGCAATTACAGCACTTTTCTGTTTACCTTCAGGATATTGTGCAATAATTTCACGTACTTTATCCAATGATTCAGAGCTAAATTCAATGCGCTCTGTGTGTTTTTTTGACAAATCGGAATGTGTATTCATTTTATGCGTCTAATTCGCCAGCAATAACATTTAAACTACTCAGTGTAAGCACTGCATCACTCAACACCTGTCCCGTTATCATTTCAGGAAATGCCTGATAATAGATAAAACAGGGGCGCCGAAACTGTAGACGGTAAGGAGATCGGCCACCGTCACTAATCAAATAATATCCCAATTCTCCGTTACCGCCTTCAACGGAGAAATAGACTTCGCCGGCAGGAATATTCGTTTCACCCATCACAATTTTAAAGTGATAGATAAGTGCTTCCATATTGTTATAAACCTCTTCTTTTGGAGGCAGATAAAACTCGGGGATATCAGCTTTGTAGGACCCTTCGGGCATTGCGTCCAAAGCCTGTTGTATGATGCTGAGACTCTGTCTGATTTCTTCCTGACGGACCATAAAGCGGTCATAAGTGTCGCCTTGTATACCCACCGGAATATCAAACTGAAAATCCTGATAAGAGGAATAAGGGTTCATTACACGAACATCGTAATCTACACCTGCAGCGCGAAGATTTGGACCGACAAAACCATATTCCATGGCTCTTTCGGCCGAAATAGCGCCAACACCAATAGTTCTGTCCATGAAAATTCTGTTTCTGGACAAAAGTGAAGTAAATTCACCGAATATTTTGGGGAATTCTTTTAAAAACTTCTTGATTTTGCTGTGGAATACCGGAGAAAAATCACGTTCAAAACCTCCAATTCTTCCTATGTTTGTTGTAAGTCGGGCACCGCAGATTTCTTCGTAAAGTTCATAAATTTTCTCACGTTCCTGAAACATGTATGTAAAACCTGTCAAAGCTCCGGTATCAACACCTACTACGGAATTGCAGATGAGGTGATCGGCAATTCGGGCCAATTCCATAACGATAACACGCATGTAATCAACTCGTTTAGGAATCTCAGCTCCAATCAGTTTTTCGACAGTCATATGCCAGCCGATATTATTGATTGGTGAAGAGCAGTAGTTGAGCCGGTCGGTAATCGGTGTTATCTGATTATATGGTCTTCTCTCCGCCAATTTTTCAAAAGCACGGTGAATATAGCCTACAGTCTGCTCAGAAGAGATTATTTTCTCTCCATTTACTTTCAGAATATTCTGAAAGATACCATGTGTAGCCGGGTGGGTAGGACCAAAATTGATGGTAGCAATTTCACCGTCAATACTGTCAATGGTCATGTACTCTTTTTCCTTATATCCAAGTTGTTTGTTCAACTCGTCCATATTATTGAGCTTTAAATCTTCCAAAAAATCTGTCATCCTTGTCTTCACGGGTAGCATCCTCCAGAGCGTACTCCTTCCTCAATGGGAAATAGTCCATAGAATCTTCATTAAGGATACGTTTCAAATTTGTATGTCCTTCAAAAATAACACCGTAGAAGTCGTAGGTTTCTCTTTCCATCCAGTTGGCACAAAGATGAATGTCTGAGACAGTTCTGATAACAGGATTAGAAATTGGCAAAAAAGCCTTGAGTCTAATTTTTAGGTTCTGAGTCCAGCTGTGCAGATGATAAACAACAACCAATTCTCTATCCTTTTGATCGGGATAGTGAACGGCACCCAACAAGGTCAGAAAATTGATAGCGAAACGGCTGTCATCCTTCAAAAATTTGATGATTTTATGAGCCATTGCACTATCCACCTCGATAATAGGAATACCGAAAGAATTCTCTGTCGCCAAGATGGATCCCGGGAAATTTTCATTCAGAAACTCAATTATTTCCTCCGTTTTATTATTGCCCATCATTCAATTTGATATTGTATTTTCCCATTAATTCTTCATATTTTGGTTCATAACGGCGACGAATCGACTCATGCTGAACCAATTTTTGAATATTCATAACACCATCCAAAATCTGTTCGGGACGTGGGGGGCAGCCTGGAACATAAACATCTACAGGAATAATACGGTCGATTCCTTGCAAAACACTGTAAGTATCGAAAATACCGCCTGAAGATGCACAGGCACCGACAGAAAGCACCCATTTGGGCTCTGACATCTGTTCATAAACCTGCTTTAAAACTGGTCCCAGTTTTTTTGAGATGGTTCCTGCTACAATCAACAGATCTGCCTGTCTTGGGGAAAAGGACATTCTTTCCATACCAAATCTGGCAAGGTCGTAGTTACTTCCCATTGTAGCCATAAATTCAATGCCGCAGCATGAAGTAGCAAAAGGTAAAGGCCATAGTGAATTGGATCTTGCCAATGCTACGGCTTTATCGAGTGTGGTGAGCTGATAACCTTCACCATTGATTACCTGATCATTTATTTCTCCCATTCGAAACCTCCTTTTTTAAGTACGTAATAAAATCCTACAAGAAATAAGCCTGCAAACATAATAACAGCTACAAGCCCTTCTAGTTTTAAATTGTAGAAGTTTACAGCATAAGGGTAAAAGAAAATTACCTCAACATCGAAAAGTACAAAAAGTATGGCTGTCATAAAATATTTGACAGATACAGGAAAACGGGCGTTGCCGGTTGATGGAATTCCGCATTCAAAATTCTCATCCTTTACTTTTGATTTGATCCTCGGACTTAGTAAATGAGTCGCGATAAGTGTTGTAATTACAAATCCTGCTGCTACAATCATCTGTATCAGCAGTGGTAAGTAATTGATATTGTGCGATTGATCACCCATTATGTTACAATATATTTTATTCAAATATGGAAGATATTTTCTCCAGTTTTTTGATTTGTCAATATAAATTTCTGAAGAATCTGATAAGAAATTTATATTGTACAAATTAAATACTTGGCTTTCAACTACCTAATCTCTTTATACAATCAGAACAATGTTCCTGATAACTGCAGAAAACCGTGCAAAAAGAAGACAGAACTGAACCAAATATAAAAGCATGCAAAATTATATTTTATACAACTAACTTGTTAGCTTTTTTTTAACTATTGTAAAAAAAGATTAGAATAAATAAACTCATTTATGAATCTCGAAAAGCAGTGCCTTTATTTTTAATTACAAAGGTGCCGAATCAGCCCTTAAATGTTCTATTTCCTTTGAACCCAATAGCCCCATCTACTTTGGCACCGGTCAGGTCAATTCCTTTCAGATTTGCACCGGTCAGATCGGCATTATGCAGATTGGTATAACTCAAATCACAGTCGGTTAAATTGGCATCAGTAAGGTCAACTGCCGTCAAATCGGCATTTGTAAGCACCGCATCCCTAAAGATAGCTCCGCTCAAATTGCAGTTAACTAATGTAGCATAACTCAGGTCAGCATCTGTTAAATTGGTGTCAATCAGTTGAGCACTGCTTAGCAGTGCCTTTGTCAGATTAGCACCAACCAAATTTGCTCCACTAAGATCGGCACGCAAAAGGCTTGCTTTTGCCAAATTAGTACCCGCCATATTGGCCTCGATAAGAATGCAGTTATTCAGTACAGCCTTACCCATGTTCAGCTCCTGCAAATCTGCACCACTCAGGTCGGCTGAAGAGAACTTTGTACCATTTAATATAGCCCCGGCAAAAATTGCCCCTCTGAGATCTGCCGCTTCGAGATTGGCATGAGAAAGATCGGCAAAGCTGAAATTACAGTCCGCCAAATTTGCCTCAGATAAGTCAGCATTACTAAAATCCGAATAGCTGAAGTCAGCTTTGCTTAAACTTTCTTCTGAAAGTCTTGCGCCAGGCAGACTGATTTTTGAAAAATCTCTTTCACCCGCTTCGTATGCCAATAACAATTTATCGTCTGTCATTTGTATTTTAGATTTACTTAAAGAAAAAGGGTCCATTGTTTCTTTTAGCCCAATTTGGCCGCTTTACTCTGCAAAGTTAAGAAAAGTTATTCAGGATATATTATTCTTATAGAAGAGCCTAAAAAATGAACCTTGAACAGCGCTTAGTATTTTATCACTATCATTTTCAAGAGTGATCTTACTCATTTTTAAAATATTAGTTTTTTTCGACTTTTGAGTAGAATTTACAGAAAATACAAACTAAAATGAAGCAAATAATTATTATCCCCATTATCCTGTTGCTGTTTTCTGCCTTTGCTCAGGCACAGGATGAAAACGAAGGAAGAGCAAATGCCATCTATTTTGAAGGTTACGGAAATAGTCTTTATTACAGTGTAAATTACGATACGCGTTTTCAAAATACTCAAAAAGGATTCGGAGGGAGTATTGGGCTTGGTGCGTTCCAAAATATTAGAAATGAAGGAACTTGGATAGACAATTCAACAGGCGGCAGTTTTGTCGGCAGAAATGTAAATTCAAATTTTTATAGTGCGACACTCATGGCAAACTATCTTTGGGGAAAGGGTCCTCATAGTTTGGAAGTAGGTGCAGGAGCCGTATTTTTTACTGCCAGAAACTTCGGTTATGGATTTGTAAGGGGAGATGAGAAGCAGTTTAGATCTATTTTTGGTACTATGTCAATGATGTACCGACTACATTTGCCAAAATCTATATTTCTTCGTGCAGGATGGACTCCTTTTTTTGGTACGGGCAATGATGGATTTGTATTTATTCCTTATCAGTTCGGATTGGGTATCGGATATGCTTTTAATTAGATTTGAGATAGGAGATATGAGACACTTATTCCAATTTAACAATTACTTTACTAGTGTTATGTTAATTGTAATATAGTGCCATCCTAATATCGGTGGACAAAAATTTGTCTTTCAATTCAAAGATAACGCACTAGTGTTCCCCCCAAATTTTACTGATGATTTAACCTGTTTGCAGCCCCATCGGGGCGACATTTTTGTAGCCGCAGGCAAAAAAAATGAATAGAGCTCTGTAGGAGCGGCATTTACATAAATTTGTACAATAAAATACATACACAAAATGTCACCCCTACAGGGTTCTTTTCCTTCGCAGCTTACGCTGCTACAAAAATATCGCTCCTCTGGAGCTGGTTCCTGATGTAAATGGTAAATAACTA
>CAINVS010000688.1 GCA_903854205.1 uncultured Bacteroidota bacterium
ACTGGAACTTTTACGACCGCCATGAAGCGAAGTTGGCAAAAAATCCACGGATTGGCATGATGTATAAGGTGTGGTACAACATGGAAGCGGAGGCGCGCGCTGCGTTATTGGAACAGGCTGCTTATTACTTGGAGCATATTGGTGCGTTATAAGTTAGTGTTTTAAAGTGTTGGTTTTTAGGTTGTTATTTCCTCAATTCGTCTTGAATGCTGGATCTATTGATACGCGCCTCCATCCAGGCAAAGATCAATTTGGCTTCTATGCGGTTACCACCTGCTTTAAATTCAACGCGCATTTGATTCATCTTATCGATTATCTTTTTTGCTTCTGCATCTTCCACTCTTTTGTTTTTATTGCGTGGAATATTTTTGAAAGCATAATTGAGTAAACTGATCAGATTTTTATAGATATCCTGTGTTTGGTTTTTTCTTACCAGGCTTTTACGCAGGTTATCAAGCATCTCAAAATGGTTATTCCCACCGGATTTTATTTCAAAATACAAAATGGATAGGAGTAAATGACTGGTAATGGCCAGGTCTGGGCGAACTTGTGGACGCACTTCTTCGGTGATTTTTTTAAAAAGCGATTGTGCCTTTTCTAAATCAGATAAAATAAAGAAGATTTGTCCGCAGGTAAACCAAATGGCTACCAGTCGCGTTTCAGGGATTTTTGCGCGTATTTTTTCTACCTTATCTAAATAGTCGTCCTTCAAAATTAGTTCGTGTGCACTGTCAAATTCATATTGGCCCAGCGCATGACTTATTTTGGCAAACATCACAGAGCGCAAGTAACTGAGGGTATCCTTACTTTTACTAATCTTGTCTTGGAGTTGTTCAACAAGATCTTTTAGGTCATTACGAATACAGTAGTTTAGGTAATTATCTACCGCAAGCATGTACAGCATCGATTCTTCGTCCTTGAGCAGCCCGTTTTCCCTTTCAAATTGGTGTAATAATCCTTCATAAAATTCAAGAATATTCCCTTCCGAACTTTTTAGAGCTGTAGTTGCAGGATTCGATTGATGAATGATTATCCAGTAAGTGCGCGCCATATAATACCAATATTGCACCAAAGGGCTTTCTGATTCAGCAGGATTGGGAGATGCTTCAAATAATTGTAGCTTTATATCCGATTCCATGCTGGGACTCAGCGGCTTCTGTTGCGCAAAATGAAAAAACAGGTTTTTGGAAGTAGCGCAATAGGTGTTCGTTTGGTGCATCCAGCGCAATAATTGCTCATTTCGTGTTGCAATTTGAATAAATTTCTCATGATAATCATCCGTTATCATTTGCAGGGCGGTGTATACTTTCCATTTCCATCCATTCAATTCCAGCAGCATCGGATAATTGTGCAGCAATTTGGCAATTGCTTCTGCTTTTTTAATTTGATCCAGGCATTCGACATACAGATTCCGACCATATAAAAAATGGATATCCTGCAAAAAACCATTGGCCTTGCTTAAACGCGAAATATCATTGGAATCCGACTGACGCAAACTTTCCAGTATGCGCTTGTATAAATGGTCCGCAAATTCTATTACCTTGCTGCTTTGTTCTATTTCTAATTTTGATAATATATAACGACTCAGGGTATTGAGCTTTTTTTTGGACTTTTGAAACGTATCCAAATGTTTGTACAGTTCAAGATATTTGAATGCGGTAGGCTCTTGGTCGCCTTTTTTAGACAACCGTTCTTTAAAGTTCAGGAACATTCGTTTCTCTGGTCCGGTCAGTACAACCACCAGATTATATGCCTTTTGTAACATATTAGACGCGGATTCCGATTTAGACCTTCTTCCCATTCGAACAAAATTTCATTTTATAGATTGGACAGGGCAAAAAAAGGCAATTTTTTTCAAGTATTAAGTAATTGATTATCTTTTTTTTAGATCAAATTTAAAGCCCTTTGACGCCCCGTTTTTTACCTGTTTAGGGCGTATATTAGTTTGCTCCTTTTCATTGCATTGCAGGTTTGATTGCCCCATTTTTGTGAAAACTTTTTCACTATGGCGATCACCAAGACTACGTACGCAAACTCCCAAACCGTTGGAACGCCTTTCTGGCGCATTGTTAAAAGTACCGAAGACAAAGACACGATTGTAATCGTTGAAGTGATAGGCCTTTCGGAGCCACCACAAAATACTTCCCAGGTAACGCAGGAGGAGGTCTGGTTGTCGGTCACTGCCAATCGAACCCTGACGGTCTTAACCAGTCCGCCAAGTACCAGTGGAGATTTTGTTCCAATTCATGCCGATTTTGATCTTTCAGAAATACTGGTTGCGCATTTAGAAACCTTTATTATAAAACACTCCGCAACACCATTTGATGCCGGAAATAGGGTAGAAGTAACAGGCTATGCAAAAGCAAACGGCGATACGTTGTACATAAAAATAAATCATACAAACAACAACGTTTCGTTTTTCAGATAAGCAAGGATACTAATTTAATTATGGCTAAACAAATCCAAGTTCCTTAGATTTAATATTAGCAAATTAATTTAGGCGTGCCCCAAAAAACCATTTATTATTAACACACTCTGCTGAATTCCATAACCTGGTAAACCCCAGGTACATTTGAAAAAGCGTCGGTCTCTCCTAAGGCCGGCGTTTTTTTTTAATCTTGGTCTATCTTTGCACGGCAATAAATACAACGCAAGCACATGAAAACCGTACT
>CAINVS010000689.1 GCA_903854205.1 uncultured Bacteroidota bacterium
GTTAATAAGTAAAATATCTTACTGATATTGTATTACTTTAGGTATCCTTAATGATTTTTTCTAATGACTTCCAATATAAACTTTTGTACAAATACTTCAGTTATTCTACTTCTGATTCCATTGATCTTTTAATTCTATTTCACCTCTCCCACCCAACCCCAATAATTATCATCAGCAACTGCCGCCAGTTTTTTTTCAATTAGTTTTAGTTTAATATTCAAATTTGCTGAAGATGCGAAACTGTGTAAATCATTTCGAGTAAGTTTATTCCAAACACCATCAGTGCAAACAAGAATTCTATCTCCAGATTCTATTTTCATTTGTTTGCATTCCAAAATCGGAAAAGCGGTATCAACTGAAATAGAACGTGTAATAATGTTTGTCTTTTTTGCTTCTGCTTGCCTCAATGAAGTCTGCCCTTCACGATAGCTATCGAATGATGGATTGTGTGGAAGCGATTTAAATTTTATCTTCCCTTTTCTAAACAAGTAAATTCGAGAATCACCACACCAACAAAAGCTGACTTTATCATTTTCTAGATAGGCCAATGCAAAAGTGCAACCCATGTGTTCGTGCGTTTGGTTATGTTGCACATGATTATAAAATGCATCCAACACCGGCAGCATTCCCAATTTTAAAAAATCAATAGTATTGGCAACCATTTTTCTTGCCAAACTTGTAGATAGGAATTTATCATATTCGCTGACACAAATATCCGCAGCTTCTGCCCCACCAAGTTGGCCGCCAATACCATCGCAAACGATAGACCAGGATTTATTTTGGAGAGGGATTTTGCGGAATAGTCCGGCATCTTGCATCTGAGAGCGAGGGCCGATGCCGGAGAAGGTAATGGAGCGGGATATTTTAAGCAAGTTTAAATTTTAGAATTCAAATCTAATCATTGAGTTTGTATTCTATTTACAATTAAAAAATCTTAATTAATACTTCTATGAAATTTATCTAATAGCAACTTATTTAACAACCTAAAACAATACTAATTAATCGAATTGATTTTGTTTTTTATCTTTTTATACATATTTTTGCTTTTGTTTTTTATCTTTTTAGTGTAACAATTGACTTTGTTTTTATGTATTTAAATAGGAAAATAGACCATTTTTTAATGGAATGGAAGGCAGAAACTGACCGAAAACCACTATTGTTGAGGGGCGCCAGACAGGTAGGAAAAACCTCTGCAATAAAAAATTTCTCATCCAATTTCAAATATTTTTTATCAGTAAATTTTGATGAACGTCGTGATTATGTAAAAGTATTTGAAACTATCAATGGCATTGAAGATGTTTGTGAACAATTATCTCTGATTACGGGAACTCCCATAATAGCTGGAGAGACTTTAGTCTTTTTTGATGAGATTCAGGTATCAGTACAAGCGTTACAAATGCTGAGGTATTTCTACGAAAAAATGCCTGAACTGCATGTCATAGCAGCAGGTTCATTACTGGAATTCGCTTTGGAAGAAATTCCGGCATTTGGAGCTGGAAGAGTGCGTTCTGTTTTCATGTATCCTTTTTCTTTTGAAGAATTTTTAGTCGCGATTGGAGAATCTGCTTTGATTCCTAAAATGCTGCAAGCAGATTACCAACACCCGCTTCAAATAGTTATTCATCAAAAACTATCAGGCCTTTATAAAAAATTCTTACTTATTGGAGGGATGCCAGAAGCCGTCAGAGCCTATGTAAAAGGCGATTCAATTTTAAATATCCAACGTGTACTAAACGATTTGATTATCGCATTGGAAGCTGATTTTGCAAAATACAAAAAAAGATTTCCGGGAGGCCGACTTACGGAAGTGTTTCGTGCAATAGCATATCAAACCGGACAAAAATTCACTTATTCCTACGATAAAGGAAGTTTATCAAACGTGCAAATAAAAGAAGCAATTCGCCTCTTGAGTATGGCAGGAATAGTATATCCGGTCATACATACAGCAGCGAATGGGATTCCACTAGGTGCGGAAATAAACCCCAAAAAAATAAAATACCTACTTTACGATACTGGGATTTTTCAAAGATTGCTTGGATTGGAATTGGGTGATATGATGATACAAGATGAGTTTACAGCCATCAATAAAGGAAATATTGTTGAGCTTTCAGTAGGTTTAGAATTGATAAAAAACACCGACCCATTTGAACCCGCCAATCTGTATTATTGGCATCGCGAAGCGCAAAATAGTCAGGCAGAAGTTGACTATGTAATCCAATACGGCAATGAGATTTATCCCATAGAAGTGAAATCGGGAACAAAAGGTAGTATGCAGAGCATGTATCTTTTTATGAAAGAGAAAAAAAGTATGCTTGGTTACAGACTCTCTTTTGAAAATTTTTCTAGTATAGATTCTGTTAAAATAATGCCAGTTTATGTGGCAGGAAAATTAAGCAGACGAGGATAAAATTGATTCAACTCAATGATTTCAACAGAAGGAATTTGCCAATATTGATTTTGGCGAGGGTTTTGCCAATTCGACAAATTGAATTTGGATCGATGAACCGATCTTATTTTGTAAACCAATAAACCCATAAAGCATTATTTTCCAGATTACACGACCCCCAATAAAATACGGCCTGCAGTTTTAAGAAACAAAAACCCCACGAAAATTCGTGGGGTTTTAACTCATTTCAGCGGAGAGTGAGGGATTCGAACCCCCGGACCTGTAACAGTCAA
>CAINVS010000690.1 GCA_903854205.1 uncultured Bacteroidota bacterium
AAAAAGCCGATCCCCCCTAAGGACCGGCTTATTAACTAAACACCAATTTACTATGAAGCTATTATTAAGTACTTTTTCTGAAACAAAAGCAATATTGTTTTGGCCTTTAAAAAGGTTGTTTTTATTTCAATTATTTAGTTATAATTCCTGTAAATTTAATTTAAAAAAATAATTTTCAATACATTATAAAATATATTACCCCCATTTTATATAATTTTAAAGCTTTATTTTTCGCCAAAATAATTATCAGCGCTATTTTTCTTTGAATTTCATACAAATACTATGCTTCGATTTATCTCAATAAATGTTGGTTTAGGCCTGTCTGTTACGCTCGGCATGCTACTTTTTCTGAATTCCTGTAAAACTACTCAGCCACAGATTATTAAAGGCGTTGAAGAACTGCTTAGCTGTAAAGTAAGAACATTAGCTTTAGAAAATCAGGTTTTGAGTAAAATAGCATTTGGCTCCTGCCAATCTCAAAATGACCCGATCCTTGCGCTGGATGTAGCTGTAGAACAGAAACCTGACATTTTTATTTATTTAGGCGACAATATTTATGGCGATACTGAAGACATGAAAGTTCTGGCTCATAAATACAGTAAACTTTGTGCCCGCGGTACCTTCAGAAAACTAATAGAGACCTGTCCCGTAATTGCAACCTGGGATGACCATGACTATGGGGCTAACGATGCAGGGAGAGAATATCCTCAAAAAGAAAACTCCAAAACCCTTTTTCTTGAATTTTGGGGTGAACCCAAAGAATCTGACAGGTGGAAACACAGCGGCATTTATACATCATATCTGGTGGGCCCTGAAGGCAAAAAAACACAGCTCATTGTCCTCGATTCCCGTACTTTCCGAAGCCCGTTATTGCCTGCAAACGGTAAACCTTACCGAAATGATTATCGGCCAAATAACAATAAATCGGCTACAATTCTTGGCGATCAACAGTGGCAATGGCTGGCTGAACAACTTGAAGTTCCTGCCGATCTACGCATTATCTGTTCTTCAATTCAATTTGGAATAGAGTACAACGGCTATGAATCCTGGGCTAATTTTCCCTTGGAAAGGGAAAAAATGCTTAAACTCATTCAGGATAAAAAAGCAGAACACCTACTCTTTATCAGTGGTGATGTACACTATGGAGAATTGTCTAAAATTAAATCAGAGGGGCTCTACCCTATTTACGATCTCACATCAAGCGGCCTTAATCGCGATTGGCCTCATGTGGAACCCAATAAGAATAGAGAAGGAAAGGCCTGCGATCTCTTTAATTTTGGCATGCTCGAGATAGACTGGACAGAGAAAATAATTTCTTTCAAAATAACGGATGCTTTTAAAAAAATCCACATCAGCCAGAAAGTCAATTTTGAAGATTTGGAGTTTAAGAAATAACTATTTAGAAAAAATAAAATAAAAAAACCCTACCCGTCTGCCGACGAATAGGGAAATCCTAACAAAACTAACAAAACTAACATTAACTTTTTTAGGCGGCAAAACCTTATTACATAATTGTATCTTCTTCTTGTGCTTGGAAATGAGCCTTCAGGTCTAAATTATCTTCCATTGAAAACTGCTTTAAATCTTCCATTTCATGTACCTCCTTATTTGGATGATGTTTATTACCGGTTGGCAAAATAAAATTTAATGGTTGAAATAAAAACCAA
>CAINVS010000691.1 GCA_903854205.1 uncultured Bacteroidota bacterium
AGGAACAGAAAAATGACCCTTCATGTGGTAAAAAATGATGCCGTAGAATCGGAATTTGAATTTTACGGATTAAGCCTTGAGTCAACCAAAGAAACTGGCGTTATTTACCACAATGCCGGTGTAGGTGCTGCTCGCTGGAACTCCCTGCTATATTATGAATTGCTCTGGGGCCAGATCCCTTTTATCAAACCCGATGTGATTGTATTGGACTACGGTACAAACGATTATCTATATGATGACCGTATCCGTCCCGAGCTGGAGAATGAAATAAAAACGGTAATAGCCAAAATGCGCGCTGCGGCACCCAATGCTTCCATCATTCTCACCTCTTCTCAGGATCTATTTTTCAAAAAGCGTAACTGCCGTTCAGGAGAACCTTTTTCCGATATGATGCATCGCATTGCTGCGGAAACAAAGAGCGCCATCTTCGACTGGTACTGGGTCTCCGGTGGTCAGGGCACTATGGCGAATTGGGTAAATGAGGGGCTTGCCCAACCTGATTATATCCACCTTTCGGTTAGAGGTTATGAGCTGAAAGGCAACCTCTTTTATGATGCTTTGAAAAATACCATGGATTGGATGGATAAAAATGCCGATGCTGAAGAGTTTTTCTTCAATGTGGACAGTCTGAAAACCGAACAGCGTCTGTACTGCAAGGTCAATCCGCAGCCTGCTGCTGTCACTGTGACCAACAAACCTGTTGCTACCAAGGTTTCTCCTTCTGTAGCCGCCACAACGAATAAGGTGGCCACTCCACCCGCTAAAACAACTGTTACCACAAGTGCCCCTAAAACAACTACTGCAATTGTAGCGCCTGCAAGCACTGCCGGCCGTGTAAAATATATACATAAAATCACTACGGGCGAGTCGCTCTACTCCATCGGCAAAAAATACAATGTGACCGTTTCTCAGCTAAAAAGCTGGAACAATATGGTGAGAGATATGATCAATGCGGGTAAGACCTTGGTAGTGTGGGTGAAGAAGAAGTAGTTTTCTAAGTATTTAGATAAATTTAAAATCTGTAATAGTCCTATTTGTCCATTACTGACAACTGGAAAAACTTTTATTCCTCTTTCATAAATTGGACTAATAACTTGAGCATTAAGTCTATTTTCTCATTCTTTGTTTAATTTGCATATATTACAAAACGAATATTGATAATTTTAAAACCATCATATCTAAAATTCGGCCCCAATAAGTTGTATCCATAACTTTGTTGACTTATTTCAAAGACAAATACAGACTTATGGATAATAAGTGAGTCAAGCTGTCTCTTAATTGTTTTAAAGGAACAACCGAATTTATAAGCTATTTGCTGCTATGTTTTTTACCTTTTGTGTACTCTAACCAAAGTGCGTTATTGTCAAGTTTTGTTTTTGTAATTGATGAAATTGACAAATACAGCTCTTACACACTTTTAATTTGCCTTACTCATTTCTGTCCATTTCTTTTGGTCATTTTAGAGCCGCAGTGAAAGCAAACTTTTTAAATTTAGCCATAAAATGGCTTAAAGCTATTAGAAATAATACTTTCAAGCAATTTTAGCCTACTTTTTATCCATTTTACCCTACTTTTCCAATTTAAAGAAATGAGTCAAAAAAAATGAGTCAGCTTTGTAGAACTGACTCATCTCTCGTACCTATAACTAATCTTATTCTATTACCAATTGTTGAATGCTGATTGTCCCACTTTCAACTAGGAAAATTTGTAAGGTATAAATTCCACTAGGCAAATCACTTATGTTTATGTTATGTATCTGACTGCTCTGAATAAAGTTCTCTAATTTAACCGATTGCCCCAATTGGTTAATTATACAAAGTTCGATACCTGATGAAGCATTAATTTCGATTGTAAGCATATCAACTGCAGGATTTGGCATTATTTTCACCAAAGGGCTATTCCCAATCTCAACTGCTCTCCAATCAGATAAATTGACTTTGCCAGTGCTTTCAATTGCTCTCAAACGATAATAATTCAAACCATCTTTTGCCTGTAAATCAACAAAACTGTAATTATCTTCAGTTGCTAAATGATTGGAATTAATTTCACCAATTACAACACTATTTATACCGTCCCTACTGCGTTCAACCTGATATAAATCAGTATCAATTGACTTTTCCACTTTCCAATTCAGTAACACATCTCGGTTACCTTGTTTTTCGGCAGTAAAGGAGAGAAGGTTAAAATCCAATAAAATATTTTGAGTTGGTGTAATAATAAAATGTGAAAATGAAGGCACAAAAAACTCAAAGGCATAAACATTAGCTGTGCTGCTAAAAGGGGCAGCAGCAGAACCCGAAAGTGGGATGATTGTGTGAGGAATAATTTGTTCAGGACCAACTCCAATAGTTCCACTAGCATAGCGAACCACCTGCAATTGGGCCACCCCGCTAAATACCCCAAAAGTTGTAGATGCTGCAATGAGTGCATTCAGTTCAGCCTGAGTGAAATACAAACGAACTCTTGCTGCACCATTATTGGTTGGCTGAATATGCCAATGACGCTGTAAATAAGGATACATAATACCCCCAATATTTACTTGTTGAACGGTTGGGTCAAAATAAATTTGAGTTGTGAGTGTCCCAAGGGCATTAAAATCACTAGGCCCGGTAGAGTCTTGAATTGATACTACAGGTCGAGTATCACTATTCCCAAGAAGAGTCAACCAGGCAGAACTATTATTAAAATCACATGCCGCAGTTTGAGGTGTTTGTGTCAAAACGGCCGGGGAATTTTGTGTTACAACAGCAGTTCGAGGCAAAGGCGTTGTTTCTTCGCCGCAACGGAAAGTTGTAATATTAAAAGTATAAGTAATGC
>CAINVS010000692.1 GCA_903854205.1 uncultured Bacteroidota bacterium
AAATATTATAAATATTATTTTTTGTAATTATGAACAAGCTTTATGTATCTTATGTTCGTAAATATTTGCTTTTAATTTCCAAATATAGTATTTTAGCGACAAATCATAAATCTTAAATCATAAAACAATTTCTATATGAAAATCAGTTACTTTGGTCACTCCACTTTTATGGTAGAAATCAATGAAAAGAAAATCCTTTTCGACCCGTTTATATCTCACAATCCGCTTGCACAGGAAGCTCGAATCGATGCAAATAGTATCAATGCTGATTATATACTGATCTCTCATGGACATTCTGATCATATAGCCGATGCTGTGAGTATTGCTACCCGAACAGGTGCAAAAGTTGTGGCAAATTGGGAAATTCACGAATGGCTTCAAAAACAGGGCGTTCAGAACACACATCCGATGAACACTGGCGGAAAATGGACCTTCGAAGGATTTACTGTACACTGTACTGTTGCTCAGCATTCTTCGGGACTACCCGATGGGTCTTATGGCGGAAATCCGATGGGTTTTGTCATCACCTCAGAAGAAGGCAATTTTTACTACAGTGGCGATACAGCACTTACCTGGGACATGCAGTTGATACCGATGCTTTACCCAAGTTTGGACTTTGCGCTAATGCCGATCGGTGATAATTTTACGATGAATTATGATCATGCTGTTATAGCAAGTGATTTCATCAAATGTAATACCATTGTCGGACTCCATTTCGATACTTTCGGTTTTATCGTTATCGATCATGAAGCTGCAAAAAAAGCATTCAGCGACAAAGGTAAAACACTTTTCCTACCCAAAGCCGGTATGAATTTTAGCATTGAAAAGTCATAAATAAAATATGGGCATGTTAAAAATTGGAATCACAGGAGGAATAGGGACCGGAAAAACTACTGCCTGCAAAATTTTTGAAAAGTTGGGCGTACCTGTATATTATGCCGATGACCGTGCAAAATGGTTACAAAACAATCACCCTAAAGTGATTGCAGCTCTTAAAGCACTTTTTGGAGAGTTTATTTATAAAGATGGCATTTTAGATCGGGCTTCTGTTGGCAGTATTGTTTTTACAGATAAGGAAAAATTGGAAAAACTCAATGCCATAGTTCATCCTGCCGTTTTTCAGGATTCAGAAAATTGGCAGGAAGAACAGCGCAACTCTGGTAAAGCCTACACTCTGAAAGAGGCTGCTCTTCTATTTGAGACCGGCTCTAATAAACAGTTGGATAAAATAATAGTGGTCTCAGCCCCTTTGGAATTGAGGATAAAACGCGTAATGCAGCGCGATACACTCAGCCGGGAAGAAGTATTAAAGCGCATTGAATCTCAGATGCCGCAAGAGGAAAAAGAAAATCTGGCCGATTTTGTCATTCAAAACGAGGATTTGAAAGATTTGGAAGATCAAATTAAATCTGTTCACGAACATATCTTATTGAGCTGTAAATAAGTATTTTACTTATTCAGCTTAGTTTAAGCTAAGTTTAAAAATACCTAATTTGTTCATTTTAATGATTTTGATCATTGATCTTTAGGGAATTATAGTTGATTTTTGCTTAAATCAGTATTTCTGATTTGTATAAATTCATACTATAATGAAAAACAAACTTATCTTTTTTGGTATCATAGCCATAGTTGTTTCAGTAATCGTTATTGTTGTCGCTAACAGTACTTTTCTGACTATTGATGCGGGTTTCAGAGGGGTACTCTTCAGGCCGTTTGCAGGAGGCATAGACAAGAAAAACATCTACGGACCCGGTTTTCATATGATTGCACCATGGAACAAGATGTTTACTTACGATGTGCGGGAGAGCCAATTGGAAGAAAGCATGTCTGTTCTTTCGTCAAATGGCCTGAACATAAAACTAGATGTAACTGTACGCGTAAACCCGATAGCTACTAAAATTGGCGACCTGCATGATCATTTTGGTGTGAATTACATGGCCAATCTGGTCCGTCCCGAAGTTAGGGCTGCCGTACGTAAAATTATCGGCCGATTCCAGCCCGAGGAACTTTATTCTACCAAAAGAGATGAAGTACAAGCACTTATAACTAAAGATTTGGAAAAAGTATTGGGCGCTAATTATATAGAATTGCGTGCTATACTGATTCGAGATATTCTACTTCCTGAAAAGGTACGAATGGCCATTGAAGAAAAAATTGAAGCTGAGCAAAAGTCCTTGAAATATGAATTTATTCTAACAATGGAGCATAAAGAAAAAGAAAGACTGCTAATTGAAGCGAGTGCAAAATCAGAGGCAAATACTATCCTTTCTGCCAGTTTAAGTGATAAAATTTTGGCTGACAAGGGCATTGAGGCTACTTTAAAATTGGCTAATTCACCCAATTCCAAAATTGTAATTATCGGCAATGACAAAAATGGTCTGCCGCTGATTCTTGGTAATCAGCAATAATGGTTAATCAAGCAAAAATTATAATATGTTATGTGCACATTGTTCTGAACCGAAATTACGAGCGCTTTAATCGCGGAATAAAATTTAATTAATAAGCTGTGTAAAGCATCGATTCACAGAAATAAATACTTTTCAATATTTTGCCACTTACTTTTTATAAAATAAAAATGCCCCAAGAATGGTTTCTTGAGGCATTTTTATTTTTAGAAGGTATTGACATTTATGCCATTTCAAACAATTTTACGGATTTTATCAGGTCATTAATTTCATCCATTAACTCTTTACTTTTGGCGATAGCTTCTTTTTTGGTTGTCGGTTCTTCGTCATCCTCTTCTTCATCAGATTCATCATCAGTTTGATTTTCAGCATCATCTTCTTCATTCTCTTTATTATTGGGCTTAACACCGATACCAAGTGCATCATTCAGTTCAGACTCCAATTCCTTATCAAGTTCTTTCAGTTTTTTAATTTCTTCCTCGATTTTTGCATAGATCTTTTTGGTTTTCAGGAATGTTTCCCCATATTCTGCACGAGCTGATGCATCGGCATTTTTAAGTAAATTGGCAAATTCGCGGATAGCCGATTTGATGTCTTCAGCTGTTTTTAGTTCAGTATCCTCAAGACCATTTTTTAGATTAATGGTCTGATTCATTTTAACAATTTTAGCAATTATCAATTTGATTTCCTTGTTTTTGTCCTCAGTTTTAGGCTGCCCGTTATTTTTTGCAACTTCTTCATCTTGAGAAGAATTTACTTCATCATCTGTTGTTTTTGAATTGACATCAGTTTCTCCTGTTGAAATATTAGCTTCAGATTCATCTGTTTCCAATTCAGCACCTTCAGCAAGTTTGACTTCGAGTGTAGCATTAATTCTGCCAAATAGTTCAAGTGCTTTGTCCTGGAGAATAAATGGATTTAGTCCACCCAAAAGTATTTCAACTTTGGCTTTTAGTCCTTCAGGTCCGTCGTTTTCAACAGTAATCAAACCGCCGCCTGTTTTTTTCAAAACATGCTTTTTAGTTTTCTTGATTTCCTTCATTACCGCTTTCATTTCCGATTCCTTTTTAAAAGGAAGAGCGATTACTGTTTTTTTACCGTCGAGTTTATAATCAACGAGAAAGATTGCAGCTTTAGCTTTTTTCCAAACAGCTTTGTTTTTGAATGCCTTGATATAATCGGCTTTGCCCATCCCTTCAAGACTCTCCAGGGTTAATTCATCTGCCATAGTGTGGTTATATTTAATTTATTTGTATTTGTATAAATATTTAAACGGGGCAATTTAAGCATTTTCTACAAAACAAACAAGTGGATTCTAAACTTTTAGTACTAATGCGACAAAGAATTTTGGAATATTATGCTATAATAGAAATTTTCATTGTCATGGATTCTTTTAAAAAATAAAGTGCTGCCCAAATCTAAAGCATTGTGCTCATTATGGCACTGTTTTCCTGCGACCTTAGGGACTTTGGAAATTTGTAAACTCTGATCCATTAGGAATCAAATATTTATAACTTAGTTATAGGTAATACGTTTCGATCCAAGAGACTGTCCATTATGTTGTTTAATTATCTAATAACTCTTCTTTGGTCATTTTGACTTATTCTGGTTAAAATACAAAATGAACTTATCAATAAATTCACTTAAGTACTTGAGCAAAATTATTAATAGGTTTGGTGCTTCAAAAAAATCTGTTTTCCGACATTGTTACAAATTCTATTCACTGCAAAAAATAAATCGTCTGCACTACAATAATCTTTTGGCCTTAACCAACCTTCTTTAAG
>CAINVS010000693.1 GCA_903854205.1 uncultured Bacteroidota bacterium
AATTAGCAGTAAAATATGCTGACAATGAACAGGCGCTGAATAAAAGGATTCAAGAATACGAAAAACAAATTGCTGAGAAAGAAGCTGGGAGGGACGAGAAGCACAAACAAAATAAGTTAAAAGCTGCTCAAATGGATGGCCTGATTGAGCGAATAAAAATTGCAGACGAAAAATTCCCTGTAATGTCTTGGTTCTTGTCTGTTATGTTTATTATCATTGAGATTACCCCTCTGCTCTTCAAGATGATGATGACAAAAACGCCTTATGATTATCTCTCCGAAAATAAAAATGCAATGATTCTTGCAAAGAATGGAATTATTATGCATGCAGAACCTCACAGAGATGATTCAGGTAAGGAAGTAGTTACGCCGATTCTTGTTAATGCAGAAATAGAGGGGTACAAGAAATTACGAGAGAAAACTATTATCCAACAACAGATTGACAATTATACACCAGGAACGTAATTCCATGAATATTAGTGATTACATTTCTGATTATTTTTTTAAGGAATTAAAACTTCCTGAAGGCTCAGTTGTGGCCAATAAATTAAGGCGAATTAAAATCGGCATATATCTTTTTTTGACCCTAAATGCAATTACATGCTTATATGCATTCTTTAGTATTTTTCAAAGTATTGTTATAGCTATTGCAGCTGCTTTGATATTTCAGTTTATTTTCTTGATGATTTATATTGTATTGTTTTCGACCATCAGGAAATCAGATTTTCAACAAATTGTAAAGAATAAAAAGACTCCAATAGTAAATGAAACTATTGACGGGTTGGTATACCCCGTAAGAAAATTTTACATCGACGAATTAGAGAGAAATAAGAGTCCAAAAAGAAAATGGAGTAATGTGATTTTCAGAATTTTATTATTAATTAGCCTGGGAATAGTACCTGCTTATTTTTTTGGCATTATGGTACATGCTCCTTTGACTAACCAATATTATCAGGATGCAAAATCCACATTTGTTGAAGCTCAAATTCAATCACATGAAAAGCAATTGAATAATTCACGGTCATCAATTCAAACCGAATTGGATTCTTTAAATAATATTAGGCAGGGTTATTTGAACACAATAGATTCTTTACAAAAAAATCCGGATGTTAATGGTTATTACAAAGAAGATATCATCTGGTTGCAAAGTCGTATAGTGAACTTCGACCAGCTGAATGCATTAAAAATTAAAAATGACAATGAAAAGCTTACGCAGGATGCAGTTAATGCTGCCAATTATGCTGAGGATCTAAGGTTACATTTTCAAAATGCTGATTTTTTTTATCTCAGATCAAAAGTTACAATCAAACACTATTTCTTAACTTATTTTATCGCCTTATTTCTATTTCTTTATTTTCTTTTAAATCCTTTTTTAATGAGATATCGTCTGATAGTAAAAAACGCTTCAGAACTGGATGATTTACTTGAAAAGCATTATGAGAAATTAATACACCAAAATCACGAACAATTTGTTAATGAATTCCACAAAACACCTGTGGTCAGTCTTTTGGAAAAATCTTTAAAGGATGAAGATTTTAGTGATGCGCAGAAAAGCCATTTTAATGAGATATTGAGTCAAATCAAAAATCCGGGTGAAAAGTATGAAGATCCTGCAGTAAAATCAAAACACAAGCCTGATAATCGAATATTTGTTGAAAAAGGAAATCTCGGAAAATATTTAGGTAAGCAATGAATGTAATCATCCCTACATATATTGAAGGTTCACTAGATGGACAATATCGAGGCTACTTTGAATCGAAGGGGAATTTTACGCAAAATGCAATTAATAAAAGTTCAAAATATTCCGTTGACCTTTATAAAGACTTAAGAATACAACAAGCTATAATTATTGATGAAGCAACATATAATCTGACTAAAGAAGATGAAAGTTGGTGGCGCATTCAACACACTGCCGAAGCTGCGATAGAATTTGTACATCCATTTTTTGAAAAATATAGTTTTTTAAGACACAAACCTTATGAAGTTTATGTTCAGTTCCCAAAAATTGGTTTGTTAAATAAACTCGATGGCAACACGAAGACATTTGGAAAATTAAATGGAAAAATAAGAGTCAAGCTTATTGAACCTCCAAAACAGTTTTCAGTAAAAGCGGTGCCAATTACAGAATCAACTAATGTAGTAAAACCAATTTCTGATGAACCGATAAAGCCCGTGAATCAAGGTTGTAATGGTTGTTTTAGTCCAAACGATAAAGTGAATTCTTTTTTTGGTTTAAGAGATGGAGTGTCAGGAACGGGAGGATGCTATGGTATGTCAGGCGGTCCGTCAGGTTACAGGGGTTGCTTTGGTAATTATGGAAATCCAACCGGTTGCTATCAAAGTCCAATGAATCAGCAAGGTTGTTTTCCTAATTTAGGTGTAGGAGTGCTTTTGCCATTTTTATTTTTCTTACTTATGCTTTTTTCAATCATCAAATCCTGTTCAAATATAAGTACACTTTCACCTATAGTAAATACCATAAAAAAAGATCGGGATGATTCTCGTAAACCGCCGCCGGTATGGGTAAATGATAGTGATAGGCCACAAAATACAGATGGTTCTGGTATGGAGGGGCTTGATACTTCTAGCATTTTTCAAAATCAAAAGAGTATAGACAGTATAAGTCAAAAAGCTGATTTAGACTCAATGAGTCGTTTAAAAAAAGGAGAAGTATTATTGAAAGTTTGGGATTGGAACGTTGAAGACAAAGATTCCGTTTCCATCATCTTTAATAATGAATTAATCACTGACAAATTGAGAATTCGAAAACAACCTATCTATATTAAAAATAGTACGCTTAGATATGGAGAAAATTATCTTGAAATTATTGCTATGAATGCGCAGAAAGGAGCTAACACTGTTGCCATAAAAGGGCTTACAGACAGAGGTGTAATCTGTGATACAGCATTATTGCAAAATACGCACCAAATTATCAGACTTACATTGAAATATCAGTGATAGTAGAAGTATACATAAAAGGGAAGTTTAAGGCTAAATATACAGGCAAGCCTGCAGGAGGTAATGCAGATTTGCTGCGTACCTATCAGGATTTTATTTTCACTGAAAAATGGTTATTTGATGCTGAAGAAATTCCGGGATATGACCAAAGGGTTTTAACCAAAGAACCCTATGATGTATTTCCTGAAATAAAAGATGTTTATGTTTCCTGGAAAGAAGGCAGGCAAGATGTATTTTTTAATGAAGATTTTAGTCATGTTGTAATTAATGAAATCCATATTAATAAACCTGCCACTTCATTTCAAAAAGGGGAGCTGACTGCATTTTTTTATGGTACTTACAAAGTTTTTAAACCAGACCCCAAGCCTATAGAAATAATTAAGAATCAACCAACAATCATAAACAGTAATTTTTCATCAAGGTTTAATAATTTTTTTAATCGTCATAGGAAAATAACCGATGCAGAAATTACTAATGAGCCCGAATCTGTTTTTAATCATGCCTGGCAGCCGGATGATTTTTTAAGCAGCTTTAATGTTTCACGTCAACAATGGGATGGTTGGAGAACTAGGTGGTCTCAAAACTGGATGAAACTTGCTGCTTTGATTTTTGGGATATTACTAATGTTGAATTTTGGATGGCTAAGTATTCCATTGATGTGGATTCCCTTTTTCTACTTACTAAAAAATACAGGTGATGTATTGCTAAAAATTATATCTCCTCAACTGTTAAACAAACAGCTCACTTCTGTCAATTCAGTAAACGGATTCAGACGATTTTTCAGAAGTTTCTATTTTGTTTTACTTGTTGCCGTTTGCTTATTTTTTTTATTTAAAAAATTATTTCTCTTTGCCTTTATTGCTGGATTATTTGCATTTTTTCATCTAATCACTTACAGCTCTCCACTATTTTATTTTTTAAGAAGAATTTTTCAGGGGTTGAGTTTGTTATTACTATTGTTTGCCTTTTTGAGACTTTTCAATTTTTCGAATGCCGAAAATCCTCTTCCAATACCTTTAAGTGATGATGATAATGAACTTATTCCTGATAAGCCAGATTCGACGCATAATACCAATCAATACACGCTGAGTTGGAATGATTATAAAAACAATCTTTATAAGGGCAGTTACAATATTGCTAAAAATAATTATGCAGTATCATTTAAAAACAGGGTGACTCAACAACCTGCAAATTCATTGAGTGAAGTTTATGAAGGTTGCTATAAAGTTGATAAAACTTTAGTACCTGCACTAATAAAAATGTTTGATTCTATTAAATTAAAAAAACAACTCGATACCAAAAGATTTGCAGAAATGATAGGTTGTTTCATCCAACGCATACCTTATGTATTGGTACACGAGCAAAGTTGTTCTGATGTAATCCGACAAAATCCCAATGATCATTTCATTCAGCAATATCACCGCGAAGGCAAACAATGTCTGCAAAATTGCAAATTCGGACTGCAAGCACCTGCTGAATTCGGGTTTAATTTAAAGGGAGATTGTGATACAAGAGCTTTATTGGCGTTTACAATACTGGATCATTATGGCTATGATGTGGCTGTTCTTGCCAGTGATGTATATGGTCATGCCATTTTAGGTATAGGCTTGCCTTATCAGGGATTGTATAAGTCATACAATGGCGTTCGATACTATGCTTGGGAACTGACCGCTAAAGACTGGCAACCAGGATTTCTTGATCCGCAAGTGAGTGCTATGAACAATTGGTATATTTCAATTATAAACAAACAATAATTATGAACAACAAAGTTTTATTTCTAGGATTAATTGAAGTCTTTATTTCAATGCTTTTTACAGTTTTTGTTATTTGGATTAGTTACAGAATTATTCACAAATTGGTTTTTAGAAACAACATGGAAGACTCTGGAAATTTATCAGAGGCTATACTGCTTTCCTCAATCATTTTAAGTATGGGACTGCTAATTCAGGAAACGGCCAATCCGGTTATGAATGCTTTTCGGTTGTTCATGAATCAGGATTTATCCTATCAATCCATATTTTTTAAATTGTTGAAAGTCATGGCTATTTATCTAGGAATGGCATTGTTTTTTGGATTCGTAGTAAATTTCATTGGTGTTTTATTATTCACTAGTTTGACCAAAAACATCAATGAATGGAAGGCCATTAGAGAAAATAACATCAGTGTAGCTTTGATTACCGCCGTCATCATTATCGTCTTGACTTTATCTATTAAAGATGGATTGGGATTGATTTTTGAATCCTGGGTTCCATATCCCACAACACCGAGATTTTATTAAAAATTAATTTAGATAGTTTA
>CAINVS010000694.1 GCA_903854205.1 uncultured Bacteroidota bacterium
AGATTTTCCCATGATAATTTTTGTTTAGAAATCAAATATACTGAATTTTATTAAATTGTATTAACTCTGACTAAGTTAAATTCAAAGTAATTCAATTTGTTAACTTTATTTTTAGCACTGCATACGGCATTTCCTTTACTGTCAGCCCTACATTCAAAGCGGTAGGGATTGTAAAATTCAGGAGGAGGCATACAGCGTGCCGGATTGAGCTGATTGATGTTAAAGTTGACCCCTGTAAAGTTGAAATTCAAATCAGCGCTGCATTTTGTTCCATTGTCTTCCATAAGAGTAATACTTCCGCTCCCATCATTAGCAAAATCAAAATAGACTGTTACCTTTTCTCCGCTTTCCACATTGAAAAGAGGAGAGGTGCTTCGCCATCTTCCTTTTGCAAAACTTAAATCTTTGGATTCTTTATCGGGCAGCTTAAAAGTATCTGTTGCGGAACTGCTGCATTCATCTTTTATTTTCTCTATTTCCCGCAATAACTGATCAATTTTTTCCTGAGCATCCGGACATTCAACTTTTGGTTGTCTTTCTCTTATTTTATCCACTATATTGAGGGCAGCATCCAGCTGTAAAATATTACCTACCTGTTGTGCCGAAACTACAGGGATTCCAGTGTTTTGAAGTATTTCCAAAATCTCCTTGTTGCTGAATGACGGATTTATTGATTTCATTAAAGCAACTGCACCGGTAACAATTGGCGCCGCCATACTGGTGCCGTCCATCGGACCCATTTTACTATTGGGTAAAGCACTGAATATCTGCACACCCGGAGCACTTAAGGAGGAGCGACGACCGTAGTTGCTGAAAGATGCTTTGCTGTTGTTTTTATCCGTAGCAGAAACATTTATAGTATAGGCTGTCCGCTGCATTGGATCCAAACCGATTATAATATTTTGGTTTCCCCCTGCCAACACTATGGTAACACCCCTTTCTGTAGCAATATTAAACAACTGATTCCAAAATTCTTCCTCGTCCAAAAACATATTAGCAGCCATTTCTTCCTGTTTTGATTCCGGAAAAAGCGCTACTTGCGGCATCATCATTTTACCTAAAGACATATTTATGACATCGGCTCCATTATTTATGGAATAAAGCACTGCATCTATGATGGCAGTACTGCTCATGATGCCGTTTCTGTCTGCAACCTGAAGCGGCATAAATTTGCAATTCGGCGCAATGCCGGATACGCCAAAGCCATTATTGGCCAAACCTAAAGCAAGACCCGCAACATGGGTACCATGTCCTGTTTTTCCTGTATTTACAGGTGATTTTGGATTGGTCAGGTTTTTTGGTTTATATACATTTTTACTCAACTCGGGGTGCGATAAATCAAATCCATCATCGATGACAGCAATTATTAAATCTGCATTTCCCATACTTTTTTCCCATGCACTGTAAACTTTAACTCTTTCATGGTGCCAGGATTGCGAATAATCGCTAAATCCGGGATCTGTTGGTTTGGTGCCTGTATCAAAAAGATATTCATCCCAAATGAGCAGTTTAAATTCCGGCATCTTCGATTTCAAATCCTTTTTCAATTGCTCCCGTTCCTCTTCAGGGATTTGAAGCTGCAATCTTTGAGTTGTAGAATCATAATAGATAATCTTATAATTATTTGACGGATAATTTTTCTTAAAAACTTCAGCAAACTCTTGAATGCTTTTATCCTTAGCTCCAACAGCTACATTCAACCTGTCTGAAACAATTTTAGAAGTACTGTCCTTATCCGTTTTTATTTTTGTACTGTCAATTGGAATCAGTACATTCGGATTATCAGGCAGTATTTTTCTGTTGTCGCTGCAGTATTTTATTCCCAAGACACAGAATAATAAAAGCAGCAGCAAAAGCAGGAGCCAAAGCCATCTTTTCCAATTCCTCCATGGACTTATTTTTACAACCTTTGGTTCTTCCTGTATTTCTTCTCCCTGGCTTTGTGGAACAATTTTCACGCTATCATCATTGACCACTTCTTGAATTTTGGGTTCCTCTTCCGGTTTCTCTTCCCCGTTCTCCTTTATTATTTCCTCCTCTTTTGGGGTTTCGGATTCATTCTCATTTATCGGAGTTATTGGCGTCAAAGGGGGAGCAATAGCCGCAATCTTTCTTTTGAGACTGAAAGGCTCAGCATTACTGCGTTCTTTGAAACCCCATAATACCAGTACAATGGCATCTCCCTCAACCAAAACCTGATCATAAGAGGGAATTTCAATGCACTTAAGAATGAGCTCACCCCACTCCTTTTCTTTTGGATCTTTGCCTTTTAGCAATTCATTGGCATGCTGTTCTAAAGTATAAATTCTTTCAGCCAGCACGGTTTCATATTTAGCCCGCTCTTCGGATGATAAAGCTGATATTTTCAGTGCCTTTTTGGTTAAAATATCCGAAAGCCATATAGTATCAGTCTGTCCTTCAGCAGCCGTTTCACTAATGGACGGCTCAGAAAACAAATCGGCATATGCTGCACCTAAACTTAGCTGAAGGTGATTTTTAAGTTGGGCATAAAATTTCCATACAGGGCGTCCCTGCCAGACAACAGGGTTGTAAGGTTTTATATTGGCCTTATGTATGATATTTTTTCCCATAAATTTTAAGCTAAATTAAATTCCACTTTTTTGGTACTGTTAAGTATTTCTCCCAACATACGGTTGGCTTCCAGGTCATAATTGGGCACATTACAGTTAGAAATGAAAGTAACTTTTATCATTTCTCTCCATTTTTTATAGTGATTTATCATCGGAATTTTATGGATGATATTTTCATCCAAAGGAATTCTTTTCAGATTTTCACTTAAGTTGGACATAAAGTCAAAGAGTTCATCTATGGACTGATTATTCAGCACCTCAAACTCTTTCTCAGTTTTGGGCAAGTTCAGTCTGAGATTATTCTTCTGATTTAGATTTGCAAGTATTGATTTTTCTTCTTCGCTGAAATGCTCCCATCCCAAATCATGAATAAAGTTATTGATGATACCTGCACTGATATGTGCAATCATATCTTCAGCTTCATGTAATATTCTCAGTCTATCAACATATAAGCTTATATATGAAGAAATAGCTTTAACCAGTTCCAATTTCTCAAAACCTCTCTGAATATTTTCCAATAATTTGGCGAGTGCCGCTTTATCGAAGCCTAAATTTGTGAATGTTTCAAATCTGTTCACGTCAAGCCTGCTGTTTATCCATAAATCCACTGCGGCTTCGGCCAGCACTGATGATTTGTCTTTTTGGGTATTCCAAAGACTTAGCATCTCTTTGACATCCAATTGATATTTGCTGTAAAAATAATCCTCTATTTCTTTGGTAGACAGAGAAGAATCCAAATAGTAATCCTCCTGAAGGATTTTCAAATTTTCTTCATAGCTATTACTAACCTTTAATCTTGGGCTAGACTCTATAAAGTGGATCCAAATAGTTGGATTAGTCTGATGTACAAGGTCAGGATCATTTAGCTTTTCATGATATAAAATTTTGATTTCTTTTTCGGATATGGTGAGCTTTTCGATAAAATCCCCGAAATAAAATGCGTTCTGACCAAAAATCATATTCATATAGCCATGAATAGCTGCAACATCTCTGGCAGCTTTCAAAATTTCTTCATCTGCATTATCACTGTGATGATATTTATTTAATGTTGAAACCAATTCATTTGACCATTGTGAAAGCTGGTTTACATATCTTTTGGTTCTTGTCTGATTATTGGCAATTTTTAAGATATTTCTCAATATCAGTTCAGTGCCGTCAAAGTTAGGTTCACTCGCTTCTCTCCAGTTTAGTTCCGGATCCTTAAAAAAGCTTCTGACAAGATCTGAAGAAATAAATTTAGTTTTAAAATCGGCTAAGAATTTATTCTGACCCTGATCGGATGCAATTATCTCTTCATAAATTGTTTGATCTTCATCTAAATATTTTCTGTCAAAAATTTTATTCGTCTCATAGGATTTAATAAAATCCCTGAGCAGATAATAATTATTGAAAGTATTTACTGTGCCCCCCTGTTTGGTCCAGTTTTTATTCCAATCAAAATCTGCAATAATTTCCTCTTTAAATCTGGTTTTCAGCCATTTTTCTAATCTTTCATTAGGGTCTGCCGAATCTGTAGAACTGCTGAAACCCAATAATGTATTCCACCAGGTGAATATTAAAAACAAAGGCGGAGTTTCCGCATTTTCCAATGTTTTCAGTCTTTCTTCGGGAGTTTCGCCGATGTTATAATCTATCCAATCCTTAATAAGACCTGGTACACCGCGAACATTCGTCTGAGATGTACGCATACAGACGAATAAATTGTTTATTTCATAATTGGCGGAAGCTGAATTAAAAAGATAGGAAACTTTTCCTCTCAGAATCATCTCTTTAACATTAATGTCTCCTATACTGTCTTCCTGTAGCTCCAACCTTGTTCTAGCGCCCGGGAAGTCGAGTACATCAATATTTTGTGTTATTTTGTTTTTTATTTCCTGCTTATAATTACCCTCAATTGAGAATATAACCTCAGCACAGATTGCACAAAATGCGCTGTTTTTGATTTCAACAAAATCACCGTTTACAGTCTGTATGCTAAGTGTATAGTTTTTATTACTCTGATGAATTCCCTCTAGAGTCTGTACATCCAATATTGCACCTTCATTTCTTCTGACTGCTGAAAAATCGGAATAGGCTACTCTTGAAAATTTTAATTTCTGTAGCTCAGAAACAAGACCCGAGAAAAACTTTGTTATATAACTGTGGTTATTCCAAAGTATAGCAAAGGTCTCTGCCCATTTATCCGGACCAATAAATCTGATGGCATTTGAAAGCTTATGCCAAAAACCCAGTTTATTAAAGAGTTCAAAAGGGTTATTCCCTGCATGCTTTAAATTTGTTTCCAAATATTCCTGAACATCATATATGTCATCATCACAAATAAAATTGTGTGATTCTTTGGTCATAAGCCCCTCAAAGTAATGAATCTGTTTTTTTATGAGATCCATCCTTTGATCAAGATCAGGAGATTTTTTTTCCTTTACGTCAAGATAGTAACTGTCACAGAGGATACAGATTAAATCCTTAACTGACAATAGTTTCAGCTTTATCGGAAGTTTATCCGCATCCGGTTTTTCAGTACTGAATCTTGTAATTACACTGGTAGATTCATTTCCGTGCCCCTCAGGATTTATTTCTTTTATGAAATCAATCCGCTCGTCTTTATTTTTATGGTTGAGCAGAAAAAGTTTTTTCGAATCATCGCATAAAAGACTGTTGACCATATAGGATTTTCCAACCTGACTGGCGCCGAAAAATGCAATTACAGGTTTGCCTGTAATAACATTTTCAATCTTTTTCATTTTTCTTCTATACTTTTTGAGGTCAAAGACTAACTGTTGGTCTTGTGTTTCATAAGTTTCAGCCCAATGTATACTGTTATTTACTGATTGTATAAGATTTGATGTTTTTTCTGAAATTTCATTAAGTTTTTCAGCAGATATATTATTAATGGGTTTAATTTTTAATATTCA
>CAINVS010000695.1 GCA_903854205.1 uncultured Bacteroidota bacterium
GTTTATTTAATCATTCATTTTATGAATAAAAAAAGCATTTAATTATTACAAATATTAATAAAAAATGGAATAGACGAAATAAAAACGAATTACCTTTTAAATAAGCTGATATCGAATTGTCAGGAAAAATATACTTATAATCTGAAAAAATGTTGCTAAACAGGCAGCAGGAAACCTGTTGAATTTGGTTGAAAATCTTTAAGCTTAAAAGTCCTTGATTTGAATTTCCCTTGCAGCTTGCATAAGAAAAAACTTAAAATAATTTTAGCGGCAATCGCAAAGAGATATCCAAGCCATTTTGCAATATTAACATAGACTAGTACTTATAAAGCTTCAACTGCCGTAAACGTAAAGTTCGTCAGTTTCTCTTATGCATCAGCTCCAAACTACTTCAAACTCTTCCAAAAGTGGATTGAAAGCAGTTTTTAATACGGTGAAATAGCCTTTTTTTTCAAAACCATTTCCGGCGTTTTGGAATAGAAAGCGGTCTATCTGTTTTTTGGCATCAAAATAAGCATCTTTATCTTCGGGCAATGCAGACTGAGAATCAAAATCGGTCTTACCGGCCTCATAGGCTGCATTCCAACGCAGTAAAATTTCCCTATTTTTTTTCACAAGAGCAAAAACTGCTTCGCTCAGCGGTGTAAGTGTGTAAACTATATTGTATTCATCAACATCATCGCTATCCTCAAAAACATCATAATAGTGGGGCTTACCTTCAAAGTCTGCAACCCCGGCAATAGGCCCATCCCAATATCCTTCTACAGTGTGTACCTTTTCTTTAGTCATAATCCTTTAGTTTTAATGTCTTAAATTAACAAAATAATGTTGAAATTAGCGTTATATTCGTAATAAATTTTTAAATTGATAAAATGTGACCATGGGGTTTTGGCTTATTTTCTCTGGCTGCAGTCTCAAAATATTTGTTTTGTGGACCTTAATTGCCAAGAGAAATGGGTCAATTCAAAAACCATTAACGTTTTATTTTGCTACTGACCCCGATAAAAATAAATTACGAAATGATTTTCTAAAGCTTTTATCTTATTATTTAATAATCTGAAATGAATACCTTTCATACTGTTTTTGTTAAATAAAAAAGCGTAAAAGTGAAGCTTTTTAAGTTGTACATAATAATAAAAAACCTAATGAAAAAACTATTCGTTCTTCTGTTCTGTTTTTATCTGTTTGCAGCAAATGCGCAAACAAAATTACCCGATCTTATCCCATATTTTTCAAAGGGCAAATGGGGCTATTGCGATAAGAATATGAAAATTGTCATTCCCTGCCGTTACGATCAGGCCTATCCTTTTTATGAGGAAAGGGCACTCGTAATAACATATACCAATGACACGATTCTTCCTTATACTATTGCTTCTTTTATTGACCCAAGCGGCAGAGAGGTTTTTAGGCTTAATTCATCAGCTATGGGCAGCCCGGCCTCGCGTTTTCAGGATGGTGTGGCCCTAATTGAGAATTATAATATACCGGAATATGGAGATCTTCGTACCCTCAGTGTCGTAGATAAAAATGGTAAAGTTCTGCAACAGATTGACAGCTGTGGTCTCGATATGGAGCTTTCTATGCTTTATGAGTACGGTATTCCGTTCAATTCAGATGGTGTGTATGTCACTACAATAGGATTTTTTGAACAGAATATTGTTATTATTTACAAGGATGGCCGCAAACCTGTCATTTTAAAGTATGATTATGCAGGGCCATTCAAAAATGGCTATTCCATGGCTGTGAAAGCTTATAAGGAAGGCCAGGAAATACCTGATGCAGCGCTCATTAATACAAAGGGCGAAGAAGTAATTCCCCCAGGACGTTTCAATTTGAGTCTTGAATACAGCAATATCGGTAAAAACGAGATTCAACTTTATCCCTATTCAGAAAAAAACCGCTATGGATATGTAAACCTGAAAGGCGAAGTAGTAATTCCCCCAACTTTTGATATGGCACAGACTTTCAGTGAAGGCTTGGCAATTGTTGGTATTATTACTGATATTGATGAATATGAAATACCGACTTATCAATATGGCTATATAAATACAAAAGGGGATTTGATCATTCCATATCAGTTTGATTTTGCATTCCCTTTTTTGGAAGGATTGGCTGAAGTAATCAGGAATGATTCCATTTTATTTATCAATATCAGTAATAAAGTGGAATTAGGCTTTCAAAACACCCCAAGTTCTGCCGACTTAGAATTTGGATCTTACAAGTACGGAGCCTATTTTTACGATCATGGGTTTAAAAACGGGCAGGCAATTTTGTATCAGAATGATAAAATTGCCTGGATTAACCGAAAAGGAGAGTTTATTATTCCACCATTATATATTGGACTTGGCAGAATAGGACCTTCTATGATTGTAGAAAATTTTGAAAATGGGATTACAAAAGTTACGCCCAATAATTCACTCATTTATAATGAATACTACATTGATGAAGAGGGGCGCCCATATTTTGATGGGCAGCCTATGATTTTGCCTGATAATAATAAAACAATTACACGCTATGCAGCGCCAAGCAGGTCTATGCCCTTAGATACACTTGAATTAAATTCTGTGCCGGTTGTTAAAAAATATATGGGCAAAAAAGACAAAGTAAACGGTAAAAAAGGAGAATGGATAGAGATAGAAAACTGGTCCGGTCCTGCTTATGTTTTCAGCGCTGATTTTAATACCCGAGCAGTAAAAACCATGAAAACCAAGGGAACAGCGCTCTATAAAAATCCAAATGATAAATCTGCAGTTGTTTTATTGGCTCCTAACGCTATAATATTTATAGATGCCAAAGAAAAAGCTTCGAAAATAGGCAGCAACAAATGGGTAAAAGTTACATTCTTTGGCACATTGGATACCGATAAAGATGCTTACGATTATAAACAATATACATTATATGTTAAAGGCGACGAAATTCAGTTAATGCCAAAGGAATGATTTGGTGATCCCGTCTTGGGTCGGGACAAGTTGTGCAGATGTGATCTTGTAAATCTGAAATTAACCGCAAAGCAGGGAAGTTTTGCGTAAAGTGAGGTAAGATTACTGATGTAAAATAAAGTTTAAAAGAATTTAAGCATCCAAGATCTGACTCCAGCGGAGTTTCGGTA
>CAINVS010000696.1 GCA_903854205.1 uncultured Bacteroidota bacterium
AACCTCGATCTTTATATTTTTAATATTCAGGTTGCAGAAAATCCAATTCTTGCCGATAAACTGAGGGTAGATGACAAAATTGAAACCATTTTTTCCTACGATAAACGACTCTTTATTGGTGGTTTACAGGGTGTTTATATTTACGATAAGACAAAACCCTTAAAACTTAAAAGGTTGGAGCATTTCAAACATATCGAATCCTGCGATCCTGTAATTGTTGACAATGACTATGCCTTTGCTACCATGCGAAAAGAATCTAATTGCCGTCAGGGAAAAAATGCCCTAATGGTATTGGATGTCAAGGATTTTAATAATGCCAGACTTATTGCCGAATATCCGATGCAACACCCTTATGGTCTTGATGTAAAAGATAAACGGCTCTATATTGCCGACGGTGAATTCGGATTAAAGGTTTACGGTTTGGATGACATGATGAAAATTGACAGTTCACTTTTGGCTAAAGATACTAGTTTTCATAGTTTTGACCTAATTGCACATTATTACAAACCACTTTTGGTGATGATCGGTAAAGACGGACTTTTTCAATTTGATATCAGTAATCCTGACAGTTTGATACGATTGGGTGCTATAAAAGCGTTTGGTAATTAAATAATTTCCTGATGATATTTCTCATCATTATTGTTAAGCCTGATCATTTTCGAAGTCATTAATTAACATCATTTTTGATATCGAAATTTATAATAATCAGCAAAAATAATAATATGGAATTGATTATCACTGACGAAAAAACACTTGGACAAATAAAAGGAGAATTTAGTCTAATGTTTCCTCACCTTAAACTTGAATTTTACGGAATATCACATAATGAGGGCGAAGGAACCTCCGAAAGTTTTATACTGGAAAATTCAATGAAATTGAGTGAAGCCCGTAAAAAACATAACGAAGGACATTTGAATATCAGCGCCAACAATAAAACGAATACCTTAGAAATTCGTTTTAAGGAGCATTATGGATTAAATGTTCAGGTCTTTAGAAAATCGGGTAATCTTTGGATGCAAACTACTGCTACTGATGAGTGGACTCTTTTACATCAGGAAGAAACGGCCTTAGCACACGATAAGCATTGGGATTTGGAAGAAAAAGAATTTCCGGATCTGACATAAAATATTGAATCCTTTATCAATTTTGATTGATTTCAATGCTGCAATTCCCTCTTATTGGGAATTGCGGCATATTTTTTTATTGTGAATTAGTATAATTTGAGCCCGCTTGCTCGATTTTAATGTGAAAACCTATTATTTTTACCTTTGATTCGGATAATAGTTTTAAAATCATCGAATTCATCCTATAATATGAACATATTAGCTAAGCTGAAAGAATTGGAATCTGTTTCCAGGAAATTGGATCCTACGCCTGAAGAAAGAAAATCTTGGCGCGAGGCAGTTTCCGACTATTCCGATGTTTTTTTGGATAATATTGAATCAATAAAAGCGTATATAATTTCTGAAGACAGAGGCAGGGCGATATATGATACTACAATAGGTGAACCCAAACCAATAAAAGAGCTTTTGGACGCTATTGCTTTCAATGTAGATCGTCCTGGACTAAATCCTGCTTCCGGAGGACATTTGGCTTATATTCCCGGCGGCGGACTTTTTCCTTCGGCACTTGGCGATTACCTGGCAGCGGTATTCAACCGTTATGCCGGTATGTTTTTTGGGTCTCCGGGAGCTGTGCGCATGGAAAATCAGCTGTTAAACTGGCTTTGTCAGCAGATGGGCTATCCGGAAACAGCAACCGGCAATCTCAGTTCCGGCGGTTCTATTGCAAATATGACTGCAATTTGTACTGCCCGAGATACAAAAAACCTAAAATCTGCCGATTTTCATAGAGTCGTAATTTATACCACCGCTCAGGTACACCACTGTGTTCACAAGGCAATTAATATGGTGGGACTGCGTGAAGCTGTGAAACGCATCGTACCAATGGACGAGCAGTTCAGAATGAATGTTTTAACCCTTAGAGATCAGATCGATGCAGATAAAAAGGCCGGTTTGCTGCCTTTTATGGTTATAGGTTCAGCAGGAACTACCGATGTAGGGGCTGTTGATCCGCTGAATGATATTGCCGATATTTGTTCGGAACATAATCTTTGGTTTCATGTTGATGCGGCTTATGGCGGTTTTTTTATCATGATCGAAGAGACAAAAGATCTTTTTAAAGGCATAGAACGTTCTGATTCGCTGGTAATTGATCCGCATAAGGGCCTTTTTCTCCCTTACGGAACAGGTGCAGTACTCGTTCGACAGGGCCAAAAGCTTTTTGAATCGCAACACATGATGGCGAGCTATCTTCAGGATGCCTACTACGATGTTGAAGAAGTATCTCCGGCTGATCTGTCGCCTGAATTGACAAAACATTTTCGCGGACTTCGGCTATGGCTGCCGCTTCAGCTTTATGGCGTAGCTCCATTTATAGCGGCACTCTCCGAAAAGATTTGGTTGACCCGCTATTTTTATGAAGAAATTCAAAAGATTGAAGGTTTTGAAGTTGGAGCATATCCTCAACTATCGGTAATGACCTACCGATTTGTGCCTAAAAGCGGCGATGCTAATGCTTTCAATGCGCGTCTTGTCGAAGAGGTAAGGAATGACGGAAGGGTATTTCTTTCTTCAACAATGATAAATGGTGTTTTCTATATCCGTTTGGCGGTCTTATCTTTCCGAACACATTTATCCACTATTCAAACCTGCCTTCAGGTGTTGAAAGAGAAGTCAGAGGCACTTTCTCAAGTTAATAATTGATAATATAATTTTATGCTGATAGATGATTTTTGGTCACTTGTTGACGATAGTAGAAAATATGCCGGAACTGATCGTTCCAAGCAAATAGATTTTATTCGTAAAGAATTGGAAGATACTACTTCCGATATTATTCGCAGATACTGTGTTTATCTGATGGATCTTCTAAAAAAGGCCTGTACAGAAGATCTTTGGGCTGCTTATTATACTATGAATGGCGGATATGAAGAATGGGGCTTTGAGGATTTTCGCTATTGGGTAATTGCACAGGGCAGGGATTTTTGGGAAAAAACCCTTGAAAATCCTATTCAGAATTTATATGATAATGTGACGATCAAGGAAGGGGATAACCCAGAAGTGACTTTTTATGAATTTTGGTCTCTTTTTAAAACCATCTATGAAGTGAAAAGCGGTACTCAGCTCAGTAATAGTCAGGATTGGGTACGTGTTTATGAGGAAGTACAGAAATGTGAGTTGGTACTTGAAAAAATAATGAGGCCCAAAGCTAATAATTATCAAATCAGAAAGCAGTATCCTGCTATGTATGAAAAGTTTTTTCAACAGTACTATTATCTGCTGAAAATATTTCAGGAAAAGAAGCTTAGTTAACAGCTATTTAGCTAAGTATTTCTTTGAAAACTCAGGGTCGAAATTTGCTTTTTTCAGTACTTTTAAAGCATCATCCAAATTGGCATTTTGTCTTAACAGCGCATCAAAAACTTCATGTCTGAGTCTCATGCCAAGACTATGGATACCCAAAAATTCATTATTTATAGGGTTGTAACTGATTCTAAGTGATTTTTTTTGCTTTAAATCTTCCTTGTAAATGTGTTTTTCCTCATAATTTTCACAATTGGAAACTCGGCCATAGACCTGATATTCAATTCCGAAAAATTTGGCTGAATTGAACCATGGTCCTGGATTGTATGCCGTTTTTCTCCCGGAAAGTGTCAGTGCCAGGGTTTCACCCATCATGCGACCGCAATACCATACTGCCTCAATGGATCGATGTCCCGGAACAGGTTCTGTATTTTCGGCGCAATCGCCTACAGCATAGATGTTTGGGATATTTGTTTCCAAATATTGATTGACTATGACTCCTTTACCTAACTCAATTCCGCTATCTTTTAGGAATTTGATGTTGGGCCTGACTCCGGCAGTTAACCCCACAAACTGACAGTCAATTTTTTCTCCATCTGCAGTTAGAACTGCTTCGACCTTTTCCGAGCCGATAATTGATTTTAACTCAGTATTTAATCGGAGATCAATTCCATGTTTATGTATTTCGCTGTTGATCAGCTCTGCTTCTTCTTTTGGCAGTACATTGTTCCAGAAACCGGATTCACGCACTAAAAAACCGACTTCAATATTTCTGTGACGCAGCATTTCTGCCAATTCTATTCCGATGAGTCCGCCGCCAACTATGACTGCCTTTTTTATTTTGGGACTTATTTTCTCAATGTAATCGAGATCTTTTTTGTGATAAAGTCCCGAAACTCCTTCCAATTCCTGACCGGGCCAATCAAAACGATTTGGGACAGACCCGCTTGCGATCACCAGTTTATCAAATTCCAATAACTCCCCATTTTCTAAGTGCAGCTGTCGTTTAGTAATGTCTAGTTTTAAAACCTTTCCAGACTTAAGTGTTATATTGTTTTTCATCCAAAATCCCCTTTCGTAGGGTTCGGTCTGTTTAAATTTAAGTTGGCCCATGTACACATACATCAGTGCTGTGCGCGAGAAAAAATAAGGTGCCTCATCGGAGATGACCATTATGGGAACATCCGACAGTTTTCTCAATTGAATAGCAGTAGTTATTCCTGCTATGCCGTTTCCGATGATGGTTATGGAAGTCATATTCTTGTAAAATATTTATTTGCGCAATAGCCTCCGTTTAAGATAAACCGGACACTTAACCGCAAAGTTTACCCGGTTTTATTAAAGAAATCTAGCGCCATTTAAGAAAAAAAATCTGATAGAGATTCTATTATAAACCAATATAATCTGTAAACATCTTTTATCTTTTAACTTTTATCTCTACACTACTGCTCCCTGACAGCTGCTCCCTGCACCCGCTGTACAGCCATAACAATGTTGAGAAAGAATGATTTCCCTTTCATTGAGCAGTTTTTCATCATATTCTGAAATATGCTTTGTTTTTCCGGCTACTTTTAAATTCAGCATCTGATTGAAATCGCAATCATAAAGAAAGCCATCCCAGCCAACAGAAAGGGTATTGGTACACATGACGTTTTTTACTGCAGCCGGATTGTAAGCTTCAACCAGTGTGTACATATAATCTTCATAATTGTTTGTACGCAGCAGATACTCCAAAAAACGGCTGATCGGCATATTTGTAATCGTGAACAGATTGTTGAAGTCGATACCAAAATCTTGCTTCAAAGCTTTTTTGAAATTCTGTTCCAGCCCAAATTGATCTCCTGGAAGGAAAGCGCCTGCGGGATTATAAACTAAATCAAGTTTGAGGCTTACAGTTTTTCCATAACCCTGTTCGTTCAGCATTTGAAGAGCACAGATTGATTTGTCGAAAACGCCCTCACCTCTTTGTTTGTCTGTTTTGTCCTTTTTGTAATAGGGAAGAGAAGAAACAACATGAAGCCTGTTTTTGGCAAAAAACTCAGGTAAATCATGGTATTTTTTATTGGCTAAAATTATAGTGAGATTTGAACGAACAATGATATCATTGACACCCAATTTTACAGCTTCTTCAACAAACCATCGAAAATTGGGGTTCATTTCCGGAGCACCGCCCGTAAGATCCAAAGTATGAGCGGAAGATTTTTGGAGTACTGACAAGCACAATTCCATCGTTTCTTTGCTCATGATTTCTTTGCGGTCGGGACCGGCATCTACATGACAGTGTGCACAGGTTTGATTGCACATATAGCCCATATTTACCTGAAAAATCTCAACAGCTTTTGGTTTTAATGGGAATTGCTTTGACATTTCCAGCTTTTTGGCAAAAGTTGGTAAATCTCCATCAGCAAAGGGCCCGGATGATAATATTTCCAACTGTTTAGTAGTATCAGCCAGTTCGTTTTTACTTTCCTGCAGCGATTTCATTGTTTTTTTTTGCTTGAATTTGATTTGGTGATAAAAGATGTGAGATGTGAGATATAAGAAGTATTACAATTTTTAGCTTTCTCAGCTTTAGGACTGTCTAGTCTCATTTTTTATTTAGCGGTCCTGTGGTTCATCTTTCATCTTTTATCTTCTACATAGATAACTTATTGTATTTATTCATCATCTGTACACCATGTACTAAGGAGGCGCCGCCTCTAATTGCCGCGCCAACATGCAGGGCTTCCATCATTTCTTCCTGAGAAATACCGCGTTTGAGTCCGTCACCGGTGTATGCATCAATGCAATAAGGGCATTGAATAACATGTGCAACAGCCAATGCAATCAGTGATTTTTCTCTGGCAGAAAGTGCTCCTTCAGCAAAAACAGCACTGTAATATTCGAAGAATTTATTGCCCAATTCTTCGTCCCACTCTACAATTTTACCAAATTTTTTAAGGTCTGAGGGGTCATAATAGGTTTTTTCCATAATTTTTAAACTTAAATTTAGTATAAAATATAGGTTACTTGTTTAAAGAAAATTAAAAATTGATAATATTCTGATATTTCGATGGTTAGGTTATTTTTTTTGAACAATATTTTCCATTCAGTATCATTTTTGTTGCTATGCGGATGCCCAATAAATTCCAGATTATTAATACTATCGGCAACAAAAGTCAGGTATTTCTGAAAAACATTTGTGTAAATATCCTCAATGATTATCAATTTTTTAGCTACTCTTTTTGCTTCATTTATCAATGTTTCCGGATCTGAAGTATGATGAAGCATAGTAATCATAATAGCTGTTTCGAAATACTTGTCTGAATAAGGTAAATTTGCCCCATCAGAGATTTTTGGTTTTATTTCATCAAAAGCGGATTTGTTTTTAATGTCAATAGTTTCTATTTGAAACCCTGATTTTTTTAGTAACAGAGCCAAGGCTCCATTACCACAACCTATGTCAAGTATTTTTGACTTTTTATCTAAATAGGGCAGTAAGCGCCTAAGCTTTATTTTTGCTTTTTTAATACACCAGCGTTGATAAATATTCATATTTAATGATTCGATGATACACAAAATTGATTTTACAACTCTTGATTGGTATATTTAATTACTCATGATGATAAGGCAATCCTCTAAGAATACTCATCCCTCTGTAAATTTGTTCCACTATAAAAAGCCGCACCATCTGATGGGAAAAGGTAAGTTTGGACAAAGACCATTGAGCATTGGCCCGTTGATAGACAGCATCTGAAAATCCATAGGCGCCGCCCACTAAAAAAATGACCCTTTTATTGGAACTTTGAATCAGCGTTTCCAAAAATTCAGAAAACTGAATAGAACTGTATTGCTTACCGCGCTCATCCAACAGAATAAGAAAGTCTCCCTGCTCTATTTTTTTTAGCAATTGTTCGCCCTCTTTTGTTTTCAACTGATCTTCCGAAAGCGACTTTGCATTTTTAATATCGGATAAAACATTAATATCGAAAGGAATAAAATGTTTCAACCTTTTTTCATAAAGTTCGACCCCTGTTTTAAGGTAGTCAAATGCAGTTGCACCCTGCAGCCAGAGTTCAAGCTTCATAATTGATATAGTTTAATGATAATCAAAAGGCCCTTAATAAACTGAAATGCATAAAAATCAGGTGAATTGTTTGGGTAGTTTGTTTTTGTTATACATAGCCAAAAGTAGTTGTTTTTTATTATACTCGGCATTCAAACTGAAAAGAATGGCTATGAATGCTAAGAATTAAATATTTGTATTTTGAATAATTTTACTTCGAAAGAATAAAATTCCGAATAATTGCAGTAAAGTAAATATTAATTTATATTTTTGTTATTATATCCATTAAACCTTTTTATGTTTCTTTACATAACCAATCCTTTATGAAAACAATCTTTATCACACTTTTTCTGTTATTTTGCACATTGCCGAATTTGATTTGGGCTCAGTGTACTACGACGAATGCCACTTCCTGTCTTTGTAAAGACGGAAACTCCAATTGCATTCTTTTACCGGATATTACTGCTTCCTGGTTAGGAATAAGCCAAAATGGCTTTACTGAATATCCTCAGACCGGCGCTGGAACAAACTATAACGGGCAGGGACCTGATGATGGCCGCTTACGAGTGACGGGTTCTACACCAAACATTGGTTATGGGGCTTTTACAGTTAGAGGTCAAAGTACCTCAGGAAATCGCACTTTTCTTTGTGGAACAGATACATTTTTCAACGTTTCTTCAACAGGCGGTTTTACCTGTCCTAACGGATATCCTAATCCACGGCAGTTAATGACACAAAGAGTTTATCAGAAAAATGGAAATGGAATGACCTATACCGACCGTTGGGCCGGGAGTCAGACTTATCACCCATCTCACGGGCATAATCACGTCGACAATTGGGCCGTTATGACGCTTCGCGTTCAGACAGCTGATCCAAATCCATTAAATTGGCCAATTGTAGGTGAAGGTGCAAAAATCGGTTTTTGTTTGATGGATTATGGACAATGCGGAACTGGCACAGGCAGTACCTACTATGGACATTGCCGTGATACCAATATGTACTACAATCAGGGCAATGTTATGCTTAATTCCAATTTCCCAAATTATGGTCTTGGCGGCGGTTCTTACAACTGCTCCGTTGTAGAACAGGGAATTTCTTCCGGATGGTTGGATGTTTACGGCAAACACCTTGACGGTATGTGGATCAATGTTCCCCCAACCACCTGTAATGGTGATTATTGGATTGTTTTGGAAGTTGATAAAGATAATAATTTCCTTGAAGAGGATGAAACCAATAATTGGACAGCCGTACCTGTGACATTAACAAGACAGCTTCCTGCCGGCACCTCTCAAACACCTACTATTACTGCTTTGGGCTCACGCAATCTTTGTGCCGGAGGCAGTGTAACACTATCTGCAACAGGCGGAACCTCATATTTGTGGTCAAATGGTGCAACTTCACAAACAATTTCTGCGTCTTCAGCCGGTACATATACTGTGACTGTTACAAGTTATTGCGGTACAGGAAGTTCTGCTCCTTTTTCAGTTAATGGGGTTTCTACACCAGCTCCATCTGTATCAGGTACAATTGCAATCTGTGCAAATAGCAATACTTCATTGATCGCAACAAATCCAAGCGGTACACTTATCAATAACTGGTATGACAATAATGGTAACTTCCTTGCAAACGGAGATACATTTGTTACGCCAAACCTTATCAGCAACACTACTTATAATGTTGTCGGTACTCAGTTTTACAATGATACTTTGAAGGTATTGCCAAGCACAAATGGTATAGGCGGAGGAGGTTATACGAATTCTTCTCAATATGAAATTTTTAACAGCAATACCAATTTTACACTTCGTTCTGTTTTGGTTTACTCACAGTCTGCAGGAAATATTGTAATTGCACTTCAGGATTCAACAGGTACCGACATTCAAAGTACTACAGTTACTGTTCCTGCCGGACAAAGCCGCGTTACACTTAACTTTGCCGTTCCTTTAGCCAGTAAATTGCGTCTTACAGCTAAAAGTATGACAGTTACAGGTCTATACCGCAATAACAATAGTGCAATTTACCCTTATACTTTGAATGGTGTTTTATCAATAATTGGGGCATCTGCCGGTGCTTCTTATTTCTATTACTTCTACGATTGGGAAGTATTAAATCCGAATGGTTTTTGTGTTAGTCCACAAACGCCTGTTTCTGTTGCAGTAAGTTCATGCTCAGGGCTTAATATGGAAGACCTGCAGTTTATAAATGAAATGAAGCTGATGCCAAATCCGAATAATGGAAGTTTCAATCTTCAGTTCAATGCTACCGAAGTTGGAGATGTAAGCCTTCAGATCAACAATCTGTTGGGTCAGACAGTTTTTGTTCGCAATCTCGGTCAGGTTTCCGGTATGATTCAGGAATCGGTTACACTTAATGAACTGCCGCGCGGTGTTTATTTGATGAATATTAATTACAAAGGCAAGCCATATACTCAGAAATTTGTAGTGGAATAGTTGATGTATTTATAAAAAATATATGGCCGAATACCCGCAAGGGTATTCGGCTTTGTTTTTTCGGCAAAAATTGTTAATATTGCAGTAAATAATTTGAAGTTATGATTACTAATATTAAAATAAACGGCTTCAAGTCATTTCATAATTTTGAAATGGAATTTACACCTTTTACGGTTAAAAAGAAATGTGTGTTGATTTTACCAATAAATTATCTTCACTCCGTCAAATTATTATAAATACTCGTTCACCTGTTCTGATTGGTCATATTTTTAAGTGGAAATGAGATAGACAAATAAGTATTTGGTACGCAGAAATGCGGGAAAGGGTAGCATAAACTGGATAGTTTACTTAAATTGCCTTCATTTCAGGATTTCATGCAAAATTTGAGAGCTGCATTTATTAAAATAGGTTTATTGAGAATATGATAAGAAGTTTGAACATTTTCAACAATTTCCTTTTTTTAAGGTTCTATAATAGAATAATTGTACTAAATTAAAACCTACATAACATCCAATGGAATACAGAAGACTTGGTAAATCGGGCTTACAGGTAAGCCTGCTCTCTCTCGGCTCATGGCTGACTTTCGGCAAACAAATAGGAGATAACACCGCCGAAGAACTCATGAAAATAGCCTATGATCATGGCGTTAATTTCTTTGACAATGCAGAAATATATGCACAGGGTCAATCAGAAATTGTCATGGGAAATATCTTAAAAAAAATGGCCTGGAGAAGAAGCTCTTATGTTGTTTCAAGTAAGGTTTTTTTTGGCCACAGCGGCAATAAATTGCCAAATGAAATTGGTCTCAGCCGCAAACACATTGTAGAGGGCTGCAATGACGCACTCAAGCGCTTTCAATTAGATTATCTCGATTTGCTGTTCTGCCACCGCCCCGATAAAAATACGCCGATTGAAGAAACTGTAATGGCGATGAACACATTGATTCAACAGGGCAAAATTCTTTATTGGGGTACTTCTGAATGGTCGGCACAGGAAATAATGGAAGCTCATATGGTGGCTAAAGATTTCCGGCTGATTGGCCCGACAATGGAACAGCCTCAGTACAATATGTTTCACCGTGAAAAAGTAGAAGTTGAATATTCACAGATTTATAAAACTGTAGGATTGGGAACAACTATCTGGTCGCCACTTTGCTCCGGCGTTCTTACAGATAAGTATTTGAATGGACTTCCTGAAGAAATGACCCGATTGACGATGGAAGGTCTTGACTGGCTGCGTGAGCGCTCTCTCAATGAAGCACGTATTGAAAAAGTCCGTGAACTTAAGAAATTGGCAGATGAAATTGGTACCAGTGTTGCCAAATTGGCTATTGCCTGGTGTGCGGTCAATCCAAATGTCAGCACAGTAATTTTGGGTGCATCAAAAGAACATCACCTCAAAGAAACGCTTCAGTCATTGGAATTACTGTCAAAATTGGATGCTGGGATGATGGCAAGAATTGAATTGATTTTGGGCAATACACCCAGAAAGCCAGATTTTTAATGAATTCTTAAAACCCAAATCTGTCATTAGAAATTCTGACAGGTTTTTCTTGACTCTAAAATTTAGCTTTTAGTAAAATATGGAATTTATTCTCTTTTAACCCAAAGGGTAAAATATAGTAAAGGAGAAATTGAAAAGATAAATCAATAATAATTTAAAGCAATATCCCTATTGAAACCAAAGCCTTGCAGCATTTCGTTGCAGGGCTTTGGTTTTATAGTTAAGTCATCTTTGGTTTTAGCTCAAGATGGAACGGTCACTTCTTGCAGGTTCAGCACTAAATCTAATATCGGATTGGGTTTTAATCGAAATGGGTTAGTTGAAAATAGTAATGTTATTAAATCAAATTAAAGTTTTGATACAAAGCTTAATGTTTTTCAAAAGATGATTAGCATCATATTAGTTCATAATCTGGGTCATTTTTTAGGGACAATTAGTGACGTAATTTTGTAATGTAATCAGCAAATAAGCTAGTTGCTTACAACTTTAAAATTCTAACATTTTATCTTTAACTAACACTATTATGAAAAACATTTTTTTAATCTTCGTATTATTCTGTCTTACACAGGATTTGTACTCACAAACAACGATTTTCTTTCAAAGCTTTGAAAATAGAGGCCTTAATTGCACCGAAAACTGGGGTTATCTAGGCGGAAATCGGAATAGTGAAAATGTAAAAAGTGGAACTTTCTCCAACAGAATTGGTCGTTTAGGCGAAAGTAACACTATTCAGTTAAATACTGTTGATGTTTCAGGTATGTCAAATCTTTACCTAAAAATTCATCACTCGGTAATTGCAGCCAATGGTGCCGGTTTGGATGATTATGAGGGTGCTGAATTTCTTGTTTCATTAAACGGAGGACTTTTCACACCAGTAGGAGGAGTTAGCGGAGGAGCAGATTATGGATACAGTTACTCAGCTACTACAGCGGGAATTCAGAGTTCAAATAATGTATGCAGCCCATTTACAGTAGATAATCCCTTAAACTACGCTATCCCTGCCGGAACCAATACTATAGCTGTACTTATAATTTCTGTGTCGGGCAGTAGTTGTAAAAATTTCAACAACAGAATGAACGCAGGAACTGCTGTTAACTACAACGGTGCAAATGAAGGTTTTTATGTTGATGAAATATCTATAGTTAGCAATGATCCCAATATTCGCAGTATTTGGAAAGGTACTGCAAATACAAATTGGTTCGATTGCAGAAATTGGCATAATAATATAGTGCCGACCATTCAATCTTCAGTTATTATTGACGAAACAGCTATAAACAATTGTGTTATAGGTATTAATTCAGGGACCTCTGCGTTTTGTAAAGAACTGACAGTAAGCTCAATAAATGCAGTAAGTAATAATCTTACTATTCAAAATGGGTCAAGCCTTACGGTAAATCAGAGTGTTTTAGTTAATAAAACTGCGGACGCTACCCCTATTACTATTGAAATGTTGGGTGGAAGTACTCTTTACTGCAACAGTCTCACTTTGAAAGGTACTTCGAATGGTGATGAGAATGCTGTATTAAAAATCGAAGATTTTATGTCAAGAGTAAATATAGCCGGCGATTTTATAAATAACCCGGGCGGTTCTTTGGATATGAGTAACGGGGGCTTACCTTCAGGTGTAATTGCACTTGGCGGAAACTGGTATTCAAACGGTTTGGAAAGTGATTTCAAAGAATCTGGTTCAACTGTTATTTTTACCGATGGAAATATTCAAACAATCAATACAAACAATTTTACAGAAGTATTTCACAACATCAGCTTAGATAAATCAAATGCTGAGCTTACACTGATGACTGATATTGAATTGGATGGAACAGGTGTATTGGATCTGGTTGATGATTACCTCATTCTTAATGGCTATGAACTTACATTACAAAGTCCTTCATCTTTGGCTATAAGCAATAGCGGTTCAGGTGCGATTATTTCAGAAACAACCGATAATATGAGTCGTGTAAGTTGGAATATTGGCAGTAACCCTGAAATACATGTGTTTCCATTCGCACGCAGTATCAATAGCGACTATATTCCGTTCTATTTTGAAGTTACAAGTGGCAATGCGGGTGTTGTAACCTTATCCACGTATAATACAGGTGTTGATAATCTTCCCTGGCCAAATGGTCCGATTTCTACAGTTAACAATCTAGGATATCCGGAAAACAGTGATGCAACTGCCGATCGTTTTTGGCATATAGATGTGACTGGGAATCCTGTGGCTACAATTACATTCACTTACGCCTCTGTAGAACTGCCAATATCACCTTATGACGATCCTTTTGAGCTGGTTGCCCAACGTTATGAATCGTCAAATGATCAGTGGCAACAACCCTTGCCTGGACAAAATGCAACTAATAATTCTGTTTCAGTTTCTGGTGTAACTAACTTTTCAACCTGGGCACTTTCTAACCAAAATTCAATTCTTCCTGTTGAATTGGTACAGTTTAAAAGCGAAATTGTAGGTCAGGCAGTAAATTTGAACTGGTCTACCGCAAGTGAAAATAATACCAAAGTATTTGTTGTGGAAAAATCTGAAAATGCAAAAGACTTCGAATCCATAAGTGAAGTAGCAGCTGTTGGATTTTCAACCATACTCAATGATTATAATTTTACAGATTATAAAGCTCAAAACGGTTTTAATTACTACCGCCTTAAAATTGTTGATTTTGACAATACTTCGACATACTCAAATATTATTGTGCAGGATTTCAAAAAGGCTTCTTTTGTAAATGTTTATCCAAATCCATTGATTGCAGAAAGAAAAGTCAATATTGATGCACCCTTTGCAATAGAAAAATTAAGCATTTTAGATGCCCAAGGTCAAAATATAATACAGTTTGAAAAACCTGAAAATTCTATAAATTTACCTTCCGAGTTGTCTGTTGGAATATACTACCTGGTGTTCGAATCAAACGGAGAAAATATTATAAATAAAATCATCATTCAGGAATAGAATCATAAAAAATAAATATGTTATTTGATAAAGAGTATAATGTTAGAAGATATAATTGTTAGAAAGTTAGAGTGTTAGAAATTAAAATGTTAGAGTGTTAGAAATTAAAATGTTAGAGTGTTAGAAATTAAAATGTTAGAATGTTAGAAATTAAAATGTTAGA